>JADLGF010000075.1 GCA_020849415.1 Thermomicrobiales bacterium | reverse complement strand
GGTTCAACGAAGCCCACAACCACATGATCATGTACGGACTGGCGCTCGATCGGATCGATTGCCGCTATCCGAATGTCACCTCGATCGCGCAGATCGTTGAGCTTGTTGGCCAGAAGGCGGCGGTGACGCCGGCCGGTGAGTGGATCCGGGCGCGCGGCTACGATGACAACAAACTCGACGAAAAACGCCACCCGTCCCGGCAAGACCTCGATGCCGTCGCACCCGATCATCCGGTCGTGGTCGTGAATGGCTCGGGGCACATGTGCGTGGCGAATTCGTTCGCGTTGCGGATGGCCGGGATAGACGGTGCGACCGCCGATCCGCAGGGCGGCCACATCGTGCACGATGCCGCCGGCGATCCGACCGGCCTGCTGCAGGAAACCGCGCAACGCCTGCTCGATCCCTTCATTCCGGAAACCACCACCGAGGACATGGTGCAAGCGCTGGCGCGCGTGTCGGACGTCTACGCCGCCGCCGGCATCACCAGCAGCACGACTGCCGGGGTCAACAGCGAGCAGGAGTTCACCGCGCACCACCTGGCGACCGAGCGGGGCGTCAACCAGCTGCGGACCTACCTGATGATCGGCCAGCCGATGCTCGATGTTGTCGACGCGCTCGGCGTCAAGACCGGCTTTGGCGATGACATGCTCCGGATCGGTCCCGCCAAATTCTTCGCCGATGGTTCGCTGATCGGGCGGACCGCCGCCGTGTTCGAACCGTTCCTCGAAGACCCGCGCGATGACAACCTCGGACTCGAAATGATGCCGCAGGAGGAACTCGACCGGGTCGTCAAGCAGGCCCATGACGCCGGCTTTGAGGTGGCGACCCACGCCATCGGCGATCGCGGCATCCACATGGTCATGACCGCCTACGAGCGCGCTCTCGCCGCGAATCCCCGCGCCGATGCCCGGCACCGGATCGAACACTGCGGCATCTGCCGGCCGGAATTCTTCGGCCGGCTGCGCGAGAGCAACTTCATCGCGGTGTCGCAGCCGATCTTCCTGCCGGAGTACGGCGACGGGTTCATCCGTCACCTCGGCGAGGAGCGGGCGCTGCTCACCTACCCCTTCCGTACCTTCCTGAACGCCGGCGTGCACCTCGTCTTCTCGTCCGATTGCCCGGTTTCGGCATTCGAACCGCTCAAGGGGATTCAGGCGGCGGTCGAGGAGAAGACCGGCTCCGGCGCCGACTACGTGCCGGCCGAGGCGATCTCGGTTCACGAGGCGATCCGGCTCTACACGGTCGAGGGCGCATACGCATCGTTCGAGGATGACCACAAGGGGACGATCAAACCGGGGTACCTGGCCGATTTCACGATTCTCGCCCACGACCCCGCCGATGGTCCCGTTTCGGAGATCGCGCAGACACCGGTGCTCGGGACCGTCATCGGCGGCGAATTCGTCTACCAGGCGTAGAGGCGGACTATGACGCGATCCCCGCGCATTGCCACGGTCGGATTGACCAGCTGGGACACGCTCTTGGCGACCCCCGGCTATCCCGCAGTAGGCGGGTATGAGGTGATCGAGGAGATCGCCAGCCTGCCGGGCGGCACGACCTCGAACACCGCCCTGGCGCTGGCGAAGCTCGGGGCGCGGGTGTCGTTCGCGGGAATGGTGGGTGATGACGAACTCGGTGAGCAGCTGCGGGTGGCGCTCGAAGCGGCCGGGATCGATCTGCGCTGGTTGATGGTGCGTAAGGGCGAGCCGACTGACACCTGCTACATCGTTGTCAGCCAGGAACCGCCCGATCGCACGATCTACTGGCGGAAGGGCGCCAAGATTATCAAGGGTGATCCGCTCGATGTGCCGGCGGTGTTCGGTCACGATCTGGTCGTGCTCGACTTCGATGATCCCCCGCTGCTCCGCTTCCTGACCGATCTGCCGGCCCACACGCTGCCCGCCACCCGCCTGCTCGGCACGCTCGTCTACATGGCAGAGTTCACCGATCCGGACCGATTCGATGTCATGCTCCGGTTCGACGCGCTGGTCGGCAACGAACGCGAGATGCGGGAGCTGACCGGCGCGAGCGATCTGGACGGTACGATCGAGCGGCTCCGGAACGGGATGGTCGGGGCGAATCTACGCGCGGCCGCGATCTCGCGCGGCCGGTTCGGCGGCACGATCATCACCCGTACGGAACGCTGGGATTTGCCAGCCTATCCAGTGACGGTCGTCGATCCGACCGGCGCCGGTGACGCCTTCTCAGCCGGTATCGCCTGGGGGATGGCGCGGCGTCTGCCCTGGGATCGCACGCTCCAGCTCGCCAACGCGCTGGGTGCGCTCGCCACTCGCCGGCTCGGCGCGCAGGCTTCCCTGCCCGATTGGTGCGAGATCGCCGAACTCACCGGCGTGCCGGAAGCGGAGTGGCGGGAGTGACCGATCTGACCGGCCGGGAAATCCGGGCGCTCGCGCAGGAGGCGGGTCTGGCGGTCGCGTCCGTGACTACCGCTGATCCCTTCGATGGGCTCGCCGAAATCCTGATCGAACGGATCGACGCCGGTCACCTCGACGGCCTCGACTGGTTCACCCACGACCGCGCTCGTGAATCAGCGAATCCCCGCTTCGTCCATTCCCACTGGAAAAGCATCATCTCTGTCGGCCTCCCCTACTACACCGTCGATCCCGGCAAACCGGACGACGGCGTGACGCGCGGGACGATTTCGCGCTACGCGCGCGGGGTCGATTACCACCGGACGATGGAGAAGCGGATGCGCCGGCTGACCCAGTTGGTGCGGGAAGCAGTGGGGCGGGAGATCGACGCCCGGCAACTGGCCGACACCGCTCGCATTGTCGATCGCGCCGTGGCGGCGCGGGCGGGACTCGGCTGGACCGGCAAGCACAGCTGCATCATCGTGCCGGGCCGCGGCTCGTGGGTGATGCTTGGCGAGATCCTGATCGATGTCGAGATAACGCCCGATCTGCCGCTGAAGCGCGATTGCGGTCGCTGCACGATCTGCCTCGATCGCTGTCCGACCGGCGCGATCGTCGCGCCTTACACCATCGATGCGCCACGCTGTCTTTCGTTCCAGACGATCGAGCAGGCGGGTGCGATCCCGCTCGCCATCCGGCCGTTGCTGGGCGATTGGGTGTTTGGCTGTGATGTCTGCCAGGAGGTCTGTCCCTACACCGGCGCGGCCGCCACGACCGACGATCCTGACGTGCTCCCCAAGGCGATTGAGAACGCCTACCCGGCGCTCGACTGGCTGCTGCGGATGAGCGAGGAGGAATTCCGAACGGTCTACCGCGCGACGGCGGTGCTGCGCGCCAAGCGATCAGGCCTGGCGAGAAACGCGGCGGTGGCGCTCGGCAACATCGGGCGGGACCACGATCGCGTGGCGCTGGAAACCGCCCTCCGCGAACACGACGAGCCGCTGGTCCGCGGCCACGCCGCCTGGGCGCTGGGTCACCGCTACCGCGAGGACTCGATCGCCGCCCTCGATCACGCCCGCCAATCCGACCCCGACGAATCGGTCCGCTCCGAGTGCACCACGGCATTGGAATTGATCCTCGCAAACCACCAGGCAACTCACGCGTCGTAGGAGAGGCCCTTGTCGGCCTCCCGGTCGCCCGCAGGCGACAAGCGCCGTTTGAATCCGGCGTGTTTCCAATGGAAAAACGGTTCTGGCGAGCCAAAACGGCCGGCCTTATGGCCGGCGGGAGGCCAATAAGGGCCTCCCCTACGAAGTTTTGTGCCAATTCCCACGAAAAACGCCCGGACCTTGCGGCCGGGCGTCGTTCGGAATGATCTGGTTTGGGAAGAGACTAGGCGGCCGACTTGCCCAGTGAACGCATGCAGCGGGTGCAAACGGTCACGCGGATCGCCACGCCGTCGATGACGAGGCGCTTCTTGTGGACATTCGGCTTGTAGTCGCGATTGGTCCGCCGCTTCGAAAAGCTGACGTTGTGACCAAACGACTTGCTCTTGCCGCAAAGCTGACACGCGGCCATGATTGGACTCCTTCTTGTCACCACCACGCCGCGCTGGCGCGTTTCGGCATCGCTCGGGACCCGGAAGGCCTCACCAAAGGTGGGAAACGACAGCCGGGCAACAGAAACCGCTCCCTCGATCGAGGAGAGCGACAACGGTCAAAAACTGTACCACACCCGCCCGGTCCGATCAATCGCCGCCATCGGCTGAACACGCGGTCGATCAGGGGCGATATCCTGATCATGGAGATGTTGTCGTTCCGAGTCTGATTCCTGTGCAGGGAGAGGTAAAAGATGGTCGTCACAGCCCGCGGAGCCGTACTCAAAGCCTTCAATGAACCGCTCAGCATCGAAACCGCCGAGATAAGCGCGCCGGGTCCGGGCGCGATGGTGGTGCGCGTCACCCACGGTGGCGT
>JADLGF010000074.1 GCA_020849415.1 Thermomicrobiales bacterium | reverse complement strand
GTGCTCTTCCTGCCGACCTACACCGCCACCGCCTGGTATCACAAGCGGCTGCCGGACGATCTGCAGAAGAAGCCGCTGCGCGAAGTCCTCGGCGAAGTCGAAGCCTGGGCTTCCACCACCTACACCCTCGCGCTCTTCAAGGGCGACGCACTGCAAGGGGAGGAGCGGGCCGCGATCATCAAGGATCTGGCGCGCTACTCCGGTCTCTCCGAGGTGGCGGTTGATCAAACCAATCTGCGCATCGACATCCACCGATTCTGCAAGGAGTTGCTGCGCGACCAGAAGCGGACGGTGGGCCGGCTCGACAGCCGCTACGTCGGGATCGATGCCAACGCCTCAACCGAAAACCCCGATTTCGATCCGTCGCTGGCCGCGATTCGCCCGCCCTACACCTCGACCATCAATCGCTACCTCCGCTTCGATCTCGGCTACGAGAACGACGCCGAGTACCGGATTCTCGGCAGCCTCTACAAGACCTGGAACTGGGGCTCGGCCAAGGATGGCTATCCGAACACGAGCGAGTTGATGCAGAGCGCGTTCGCCAAGAACGAGCACCTGAAGATCTACGTGGCGCTCGGCTACTACGATCTCGCTACGCCCTATTACGCGGCGATGTACACGCTCGATCACCTCGGCCTCGATCCGAGCCAGCGTGACCGCATCGTCACCGGCGACTACGAAGTCGGGCACATGGTTTACGTCCATATGGACGGCCTGAAGAAGTTGAAGAAGGACGTCGACGCCTTCTACGACGCCACCCTGCCGAAGCGCAAGTAGGGACAAAAGCAGGGAGACCCGGAGAATTCACTCCGGGTCTCCTTGCGTTATGCGAGGCAATTCAACGCACCCACACACAACCCGTGCTCGTCGCATCTGGTGTGTGCCCAGCGTATACGTGCCCGCCTTATTTCACTGAACTCGGGTCTTTCGAGAAGACGAACCAGCCGGCCATCAGCACCAGGCTGAGGATGAAGAGCGCCACGCTGGCCGATTCGAAATCGAGCAGGGCGTACAGGGCGACGCTCGCCAGGATGATCGCCACGATCGCCAACAGGTAGCCGGCCCGGGCCGGACTTCCCAGGGAGGGCGCCGACCGGAGCGAGGGGAGTGATCGGGGCTGGGAAGAGGGCACCACGTTCGACACGCGGTGACTCAACTGCACATCCTTCCCCGCAATGACCTCACGCGCGTAACGGTTGCGCTCCTGCCACTGTTCGATCTCGTCGGCGGAGGGGCGGTCAGTCATTGCGGCGCGCTCCGCCCGGCAGCCGGCCGTCGTTGGCCATGATGCGCAACGCCACCAGCTTCACCGTCGCGGAGATGATCATCAGGATACCGAGCAGCACCGCCAGTTCGCCGAACTCGGTCAGGCCGCCGATGATCGCGATCGCCCCGACGACAAACATGGTGAGCGTGGAGATTCTGAGGAAATTCAAGGACGGCACTCCCTGGCGCCGTACCGTGGTGGCGCCTCGTCAGGTGCGATCCTAAATGGAATACGGACCGGCTGCAATCACGCAGGCGACCGGCGGGTGACCCGATGAAGCGCTGTGACTACGGTCAAACCATCAATGCCGAAAAGTCCGGCCAGTTTCGTCGCTCACACATCTTGATATTTCGATAATGGAACGATAGAGTGGGAATCAAGAAATGGGATGCCAGTCCCAGCCGGCCGTGTTCAAACCCGATGAACCGGAGTTGTTTGAAAGGAATCTGTCGCACCATGCCCGTTGCCACGCTCGAGCCAAATCAGGAAGCACCATTGCCACGCGTTGTGGCGGAGGCGCTGGTTCGCCGGCTGAGTCAGCCGGAGGTCATCGAGCGGGCCGAAGCGGAAGGCTTGCCGGAGCAGGTTGTTGCCACGGCGGTCAAGGTGTGCGGATGCGGCAAGCAAACGATTTCCGCCACCGATATCTTCGAAAACGCCCGATAGCTGTTGCCGGGAAGGCGAGCCGGGTGCTAGAATTCACCGGCTATGCGGGCGGGCATCTGCTTTCCCGTTCGTGAGCGTGTCTCGCTCACGCACCAGATTCGGCAATTCAGCTTCGCGATTAGCGCAGGGAGCAACACTTCGTGATCAGACTTCGACTCAAGCGCATGGGCGCCAAGAAGCGACCGAGCTACCGCATCGTGGCGGCCGAGAGCAGCTCGCCGCGCGATGGTCGCATCATCGAATCGATCGGCCACTACGATCCGATCACCGAGCCGGCCACGCTCAAGATCAACGAAGAGCGCGCCAAGCACTGGCTCTCGGTCGGCGCCCAGCCGAGCGACACCGTCGCCGCGCTCCTTCGCAAGCAGGGAATCCTTCCCGCGAAGACGGCCTGATTCCGGTTCTCGCCGGGTTCGCCATAGATCGCGTGAAACGATGCAAGGGTGGCCCGTTTCTGGCGCCACCCTTGTTTCAGTTGAGTCACTAGCCCCGCCTCGCGGATGAGATTGGAGCTCAGCAATGGCTGAACAGTCTGTCGCCTCGCAATTGCAGGACTTCGTGCACCACATGGCGTCGCAGCTGGTGGAAACGCCGGACGAGGTTACCGTTTCGGCGGAACAGCGCGGTTCGGTGGTGCAGATCGATCTGCGCGTTCCCGCCCGCGATCTCGGCAAGGTGATCGGTCGCGAGGGCCGCATCGCCCGTTCGATGCGCACGCTGGTGATGGTCGCGGCCTCCCGGCACAATGTCCGCACCAATCTCGATATCGATTCGCACGCGGAAGTCAGCGCCGAAGACGATGCCGAATCCTGATTCGAACCGGCCCGTACGGCGGACGGCCCCGGTCGTCCGCCGCAGCGATGGCCCCGCCCGGCGAGAACATCCCCGCCAACCGCTGCTCAGTGACACCCCCGGGCCTGATCGCTCGACGCCGATCGATGCCGTCAAACTGACGGTGGCGATCATTGAGCGCCCCCACGGCGTACGCGGCGAATTCCAGGCCAGCCTGATCACTGACACCCCCGACCGACTCCTCAAGCTGAAATCGATTTTCCTGGGTGATGAAACGCAGCCGCGCCGTGTCCAGGCGTGCCGGCGGCATCAGGACCGCGTCGTTTTCAAGCTCTCGGGTATCGACTCGCCGGAACAGGTGAAGGCGCTCAGCAAGACCCCGTTGCGGATTCCCGGGCAGGCCGCCGCTCCTTTGAAGGAGGGCGAATTCTTCATTTACCAGCTCATCGACAGCACCGTGGTCGATGAATCAGGCGCGGAACTCGGCAAACTGGTCGACATCATGGAGACCGGCGCGAATGAGGTCTACGTTGTGCGCGCCGAGGGCGTGAAGGACGACCTGCTGCTGCCGAACATTCCCTCGGTCGTGCTCGAAATCGACATCGAAAACGCCCGCATCGTGGTCCACCCGCCGGAGTATTACTGACCAGGAGCCATTGATCGTTGCAGGGGAGGCCCTTGTTGGCCTTCCCTACGAAGCTCGATGTGGTCAGGACCGCCGGAGTACCTCAGCCAGCAGCATCGCCGAGCGGCGACCCGCTTCCTGAATCGGGAACTCCGCTTCGAAGCCGATTGCTTCCTGGATCAGCCGGGTTTGCGCGTGCCGCTCGTTGTTGATGATGTCTTTCACCGACAGAAACGGCAGTTCGTGCCGCGCGGCGATCTGGTTGACCGCCGCCGCCTCCATGTCCTCGCACAGCGTCCCGTGCAACGCGTGCAGGTGATCGAGACGCGTCACCTGCTGCGTCCACACATCCGCTGAAGCCACCGGCCCCTCGACGATCCTGACCGGCCGGCGCGGTTCAGGCGCGTCCCAGGCGAGGTCGGCCTGCCAATTCGGCAGTTCGATCTCGTTTGCTACCGTCCGCGCAAGCGCAAGCAACGCCGGATCAGCCGCCAACGCCCGCGTTTTCACCTCGCCATTCGGCGTCGCGAACGAGAAGCCGACGTGGCGCTCCTCACCAGTCGCAAGAATCTGCATTGCGGCGTGATACACGGTCGCGGTCCCGATCACGACATCGCCCTGACCGAGCGTATCGATATGCGCACCGGTGCAGCCGGAGTTGACCACTGCCCGCGGCCCGAACGCGTTGATCGCGAATTCCGTCGCGGCCGCCGCATTCACCATGCCGATCCCGGCCAGCACCGCCACTACCGGCTGCCCGTGGAACGAGCAATGCCAGACTGACCAGGGACCGTTCGATTCGCGGCGCTCAATCGCGCTCCCGGCAAGCAGGTGATCGAGTTCCACCTGCATGGCGATAACCGCGACGATCGGTGCGTGCGTTCCCAATCCGCGACTCCTACTGCCGAACGAAGGCGGCGATAACGCTGACGATCAGCACCGTCAGCACCGCGAACGAAAGCCGGGCGTAGCGCCGGTCGCCAAGATCGAGGAAGCCGAGCGCCACGACGAGGGTCGCCACCACCGGCGTCGCAATCATCGAGACGATCGAAAGCGTCACGATCGCGCCGCCGTCACCATCGAGCAGCCGCGGCACAAGATCGGCAAGGCGCGTCGCGTTCGTCGGGATGTCATTTCCGCGGATCAGCGAGTCGATGATGCCGATCGCCAGCATCACCGCACTGATCCGGAAGCCCCACTTGAGCACCGAGGCGGCGCGGGCGTTGATCGGCGCGGTTGATTCCGGCAGGGGAGTGGATGGAGTAGACATGGCCATTACCTCTGCCAGGGCACGTGGATACCGATGCCGGTCAGGAACATCGATACCCCGAGAAACGCGATGATCACCACGAAAATGATCAGCAAGTCCGCGACCTTCAGCCGCTTCGTGAGGGTCGAGCCGAGCTTGCCGCCGGCAAAGATGCCGATCATCGCCGGCGCCACGACGGTCGGATCGACATTGCCGTCCGAGTAATGCACGAAGGCGGTCGCGACCGAGGTGATCCCGACCATGAAGGCGCTCGTCCCGGCCGCGGCCTTGAGAGGCACCATCATGAAGAGATTCATGGCCGGCACCTGGATCACGCCGCCGCCGACGCCGAGCATTCCGGAAAGCACCCCGGCGGTGCCGCTGATGCCGAGGCCGGTCCGGATCGCGGACGGGACGTACTTCACGTCCTTGCCGCCATCCTTGAACGATGCGCCGAGTTCGTGCGGATCAGGATCGTGGCTGGTGTCATAGGACGCCTGGCGCTTGCGGACCATGGCCAGCGCCGAATAGATTAGCACCGCGCCGAAAATGATCCGGAGCGCCTTGTCAGGCGCCCAGACCCCGGCGAAAGCGCCGATCAACGCGCCGATCGCCGTCGTCACCTGCAGCATCATGCCGAGGCGTAAGTTGACGAAGCCGTTGCGCAGGTGGGTTTGCGATCCGACGACCGAATTGGTCACGACCGCCACTGCGCTGGCCGCGATCGCCGTTTTCGTGGAGATTCCAAAGAAAAGGGTAAAGATCGGAACGAGAAAAACGCCGCCGCCCAGCCCGAGCATCGAACCCAGCACCGCCGCCGATGCCGAGGCGG
Source organism: Thermomicrobiales bacterium (assembly GCA_020849415.1). Lineage (GTDB taxonomy): Bacteria > Chloroflexota > Chloroflexia > Thermomicrobiales > UBA6265 > JADLGF01. Next base: position 12,621 of record JADLGF010000074.1, on the reverse strand, counting down.
CCGCCAGCTCGATCCACTGCACGTAGTCCACCCAAATGCCTCACTTCCCGAGTGCCGCACCGCGTTCCTCGGTTTCATCCGGGGTCGCCCCCGTCTTATACCACCGATTCGTTGCATTCGTTCAACGCTTAAACCCCTGGTTGTGAGATACTTTAGGTAAGCAAAATGTACCGCTTCATAGCTCACGGTTCGGTCCGACACTGTTGCCGGCCAGAGAGTGTGAGACATCCCCATGATCAGGCAATTCAGGACAATCAGACGGATGCCGATGCGGTTCACGCTCGCCATCGCTTTCCTGGCGCTGAGTGTGATCAGCCTGATTCCGGCGAGCTTCAGCGCCGCGCAGGATGGCTCGACCCCCGTCGTCTACGTGATCCCCATCACCGGCACGATCGATCTCGGCCTGGCGCCATTCCTCGAGCGAGTGATCGGCGAAGCGGAAGACGCCGGAGCAGCCGCGATCATCCTCGATATCGATACTCCCGGAGGGCGACTCGACGCTGTCATTCAGATGAAGGATTCGATCCTCGGGTCTGATGTGCCGACGGTCGGCTTCGTCAATCGCACCGCCTTCTCCGCCGGCGCCCTGATCGCCCTCGCCACCGATCGCATTTTCATGACCAACGGCGGGGTGATGGGCGCCGCCACCCCGATCGACGGCTCGACCGGCGAGACCTCCTCCGAAAAAACCATCTCGGCGGTGCGCAGCACCTTCCGGTCCACCGCCGAAGCGACCGGCCGCGATCCGGACGTCGCGGCCGCCATGGTCGATCCGAATGTCGATATTCCGGGACTGAGCCCGGCCGGGCAATTGCTGACCCTGACCACCAATGACGCGCTTCGGGTCGGTTACGCGGAAGCCGTCGCCAGCAGCCGGGACGATCTGCTCGCCCAGCTGGGACTCTCCGGCGCGCGCATCGTCTCTCCCGACATGAGTCTCGCCGAGCGCACAACCCGGTTCATCACCGATCCGCTCGTCGCCGGATTGTTGCTCTCGGTCGGCCTGCTCCTGATCGTCTTCGATTTCTTCGCTGATGGCCTCGGCATCGCCGCGCTCGCCGGGCTCGCAATGATTGCGGTCTTCTTCTGGGGCCACATGGTCGCCGGGCTCGCCGGCTGGGAAGACGTGGTGCTCGTCGCCATCGGACTCGCACTGATCGCGATCGAACTCTTTGTCATCCCCGGCTTCGGTATTCCGGGTCTGCTTGGACTGGTCGCGTTGCTCGGCGGTCTCTTCCTGGCGATGCTCGAAGGGGAGGAAACCCGTTCGTCCGATTCGATCGAACGGGCGTTGATCACCGTCCTGGCTGTCGTTGCCTTCGTCGTGATCGGGTTCATCCTGCTCCTGTCATTCCTGCCGCGACGCTCCCGCTTCGGCGGCACCGTCCTCCGGTCGACGGTGACGGATGGTCCCGAAGGGACCTACCGCGCGCCGGTCGGTTGGCTCAAGTGGTTCGGTGGCAACGACACGATGGAGGGGATGCTGGCAACTGCGTCGGCACCGGTTTCAACGACTCCGGCCGATTTCACCGGCAAGACGGGCGTGACGCGCACGCCGCTACGGCCGTCCGGTACGGCGGAAATCGACGGTGAGCCGGTCGATGTTGTCGCGGAGGCGGAATTCATCGACCAGGGCGCGCCAATCGTGGTCGTTCTCGATCAGGGTTATCGACGGGTGGTGCGCCGGGTCACCGCCGATTCGTAGCGAAAAGGGGGGCGTATGGATTCAGGATTGATGTCGCTCGTCGTCATTCTGGTGCTGTCACTGGCGGCACTCTTCTTCATTCTCTACTTCGTACCGCTCGGGCTCTGGATCACGGCCATCTTCTCGGGCGTGCGCGTGAGCATCGGCACCCTGGTCGGCATGCGGCTCCGGAAAGTACCCCCGGCCGATATCATCCGGCCCTTCATCAGTGCCACCAAGGCCGGGATCGATCTCGAACTTGGACAGATGGAAGCGCACTACCTCGCCGGCGGCAATGTCGAACGGGTGGTGACCGCCATCATTTCGGCCGACCGCGCCAACATCGATCTCCCCTGGAAGCGCGCAACCGCCATCGATCTGGCCGGTCGTGACGTGCTCGAAGCAGTGCAGGTGTCAGTCAATCCGAAGGTCATCCAGACGCCGAAGGTGTCGGGCGTGGCCCGGGACGGCATCCAGGTGATGGCGGTGGCCCGTGTCACCGTGCGCGCGAACATCGAGCGACTCGTCGGTGGCGCCGGTGAAGAGACGATCATCGCCCGCGTCGGTGAGGGCACCGTCTCCTCGATCGGTAACGCCAACACCCACAAGGAAGTGCTCGAAAACCCGGACCGCATCTCCAAACTCGTGCTCGAACGTGGCCTCGACTCCGGCACCGCGTTCGAGATCCTCTCGATCGACATCGCCGATGTCGATGTCGGCCGGAACATCGGCGCCGAACTCCAGACTGACCAGGCCGAAGCGGACAAGCGCATCGCCCAGGCGAAGGCCGAGGAGCGGCGCGCAATGGCGGTCGCCGAAGAGCAGGAAATGCGCGCTCGCGTGGTCGGGGCCGAGGCCGAGGTGCCATTGGCGCTGGCCGACGCCTTCCGCAGTGGCCGGCTCGGCGTGATGGATTACTACCGGATGGAGAACGTGCGCGCCGATACCACGATGCGCCAGTCGCTCGCCGAGGAACCGGACGCGCCGACGGCCCCGGTACGCTAGCCGATGTTTCGCAAGCTGCTCGAGGACGCCCTCGGCGAATTGATGCAGGAAATGGCCCCGACGCGACCGACGATCGATCCGCCCGATCAGCGCCGCCGGCCCGATATGACCCAGGGACCAGCCGCCGGAGGCCAACGCACGGCCGTCGGCCAGCCACGACCGGTCGCTCCGACCGATCTTGAAGGTCGCCGGGCGCCGCGCGAGGCGCCCCTCGAAGAGGGCCGGTACGCTCCGCGTGAGGTGCCAATCAACCTCGAGGGGCGCGCTGCCGCGCGGGAGATCGTCGATCGCATCGAAGGCCGTGCCCCGAAACAACGGACAAACCTGCGCACCACGATCGCCGAAGGGGCGCCAATGCAGATCCAGCGCCGGCGCCAGGCTGGTTTCCGCCGGCAACTCAACAACCCGGTTGCGATCCGCAACGCGTTTCGGGTGATGGAAGTCCTGCGACCGCCGGTGGCGCTGCGCGAACTCGGCGAATCGGAACCGGGCCGCTAGAAGTCCACTGAACGGCCGCCCAGCGACTGCCGTTATTCACCCCGCCGGTTCGACGGTTATGTTCGATGCGGGAGGAGCATCGGGCATTCATTCCGTTGCCGAAAACGGCACTTTGTGCCAAGATGCTCGTACTCTGACCGGCTCGGTACGAGAGAGTTCGGCCTACGTCCCCCACTTGGGCGTTCCGCCGTGGCGTCACCAGGTAATGGAGAAGAGCGCATGTCCAACATCTCAGAGCAGGAAGCCAAGCGACGGTTCGAAATCGATCGCGTCATGGGGATCGGCGGCAGCCGCCGCGATCTCCTCAAGGTGGCGGCGGCGGCCGGCCTGATCCCGGTCCTGTCCCTGGCCGATGTCGCCGAGCAGGCCGCGGCGCAGGATGGCGAGCCGGTCAAGGGTGGCACCTTCTTCACCCTCGGTCACCAGGACATCACCTCCCTCAGCCCGGAAGCCGGCAGCCCGGACGTGGTGTTCGCCAACGTCATCCAGCTGTTCAACGGCCTCTACTACATCGATCACAACTACCAGCTCGTGCCGAGCCTCGCCGATTCCCATGTGGTTTCGGAAGATGGCTTGACCTACACCTTCACGCTGAAGACGGGCGTTACATTCCACAATGGCGATGCCTTCACCTCGGCGGATGTGAAGTACACCTACGACTGGATCATGAACCCGGAGAACGCCTCGACCCGCTCGGGCAACTTCGAGCTCGTTTCGAGCGTCGAAGCGCCGGATGACACCACCGTCATCGTGACGCTCAGCACGGTCGATGTCAGCTTCCTCGTCAACGTGCTGCCGATCCTCATCTATCCGTCCGGCCACCACGCCGAAGTCGGTGAGGATGCATTCGGCGCCGCGCCGATCGGCACCGGCCCGTTCTACCTCGCCGATCCGGCGGACTACTCGCCGGCGGCGTTCCTCGAACTCCAGGCCTACGAGAATCACTTCCGCGGCCGCCCGAACTTCGACACCTGGCGCATGGACATCGCTCCGGAAGGCGCCGGCCGATTCGTCGCCCTGCAATCGGGCACGGCCGATAACTCCGTCTGGACCCTCTCCGCCGAGGATAACCACACCCTGATCGATGCCGGCGGATTCACCGTGTACGAGGCCCTCAGCCTCGGCAACGTGCACGTGCCGCTGAACAACGATCATCCGTTCCTTTCCGACAAGCAGGCCCGCAAGGCGCTCCTCACTGGTCTCGACCGCGCTTCGACCCTCGAGGCCGTCTACCTCGGTGATGGCGTGCTCGCCACCTCGAACCTCTCCCCGGCCGTGGCCGATTACTACACCGATCAGGTGACGCAGTACCCGTACGATCCCGAAGCGGCGGCCGCGCTGTTCGACGAAGCCGGTTGGGTTGTCGGCGGCGATGGCATTCGCGAGAAGGACGGCGTGAAGGCTTCGTTCGTGATCACGGCGATCTCGGGCGATACCCAGCGCCGCCCGATCGCTGAAATCGCCCAGGCCCTCTGGACCGAGCTTGGCGTCGATGTCAGCATCGTGGAAGCCCAGGTCGGCGACATCCTCGCTACCCTCGCGCAGGGTGAACTGGATGCCTCGCTCTTCAGCTGGATCTACGGCGGCAGCAACGGCGAGCCCGATGCCCGCGACACGCTCGGCACCGGCGGCGCCAACAACCACAGCCGCTTCAGCAACGCGCGCGTGGATGAACTCCTTGCCCTCGGCGTGACCCAGCAGACACTGGAAGAGCGGCAGGCGACCTATCGGGAGATCCAGGAGATCGTGGCGGACGAAGTGCCGTTCATCTACTGCATCCACCCGATTAACTTCACCTTCTACAACGAGCGGATCAAGGGTCTGCCGGAATCGGCGGTCTCCTCGCTCTACATCCTCGAGACCGCCTACCAGCTCTGGAAGGTCGAGTAGACGATCCCGCTTACGTCGTAACGAATCCGGGGCCGGGTTTTATCCGGCCCCGGTTCGATTGGGCGACCGCGTTTCCACTGATTCGGGGCCAGAGCCATGATTTCATACGTCATCAGACGCTTGCTGCAAGGCGCGGTCGTACTTTTCATCGTGTCGCTGCTCACGTTTACCGTCATGTACTTCATGCCGGGCGATCCCGCCCGTGTCATGGTCGGTCAGGCGCGCGTCACCGAGGAGCAACTCGAAGCGATTCGGGAACGCTGGCACCTGAACGACAGCTATCCGGAACGCTACTGGTATTGGCTTTCGAATTTACTCAAGGGTGATCTCGGCACCTCGATGATGATGCCCGGTTTCCCGATCGGCGACCTGATTCTCGATCGCGCCGGCTGGACAATCCGGCTGACGGCGCTCTCGGCGGTGATCTCGATCGGTCTGGCGATTCCACTCGGCGTCCTGGCGGCGGTCAGGCGCTACTCCTTTGTCGATTACCTCAGCACCCTCATCTCGACCCTCGGGGTCGCGATTCCCAACTACTTCATCGGCATCATTCTGATCGTGGTCTTCGCTGGCAAGCTTGGCTGGTTACCCCCGTTCGGCGCCACATCGTGGAAGCATTACCTCATGCCGGTCGGCGTGCTCGCCTTCGGCGAAATGGCCGGCATCGCCCGGCTGACGCGCGGCGCGACGATCGAGGTGCTTTCACAGGATTACATCAAGACCGCTCACGCCAAGGGTTTGGCGATGAAAGTGGTGATCCTGCGGCACGTACTGCGTAACGCGCTCCTGCCGATCATCACCCTGATCGGGTACCGGATGGCCTTCATCCTCAGCGGTACGATCGTGATCGAAACGGTCTTTTCCTGGCCGGGACTCGGGCAGCTTTTCTATGACGCCATTACCTTCAAGGACCTGCAACTGGTACAGGCGATCGTTCTGTTGCTGACAGGAATCGTCGTCATCATGAACATCGTGACCGACCTGACGTACGGCTTCATCGATCCGCGTGTGCGCCTGAAGTAGGAGATCGAGGATGAGCAACGCGGAACGAACCTCCGATACGGCGCTTCCGCGCGCCGGCGACGCGAATACGGTCGAGGCGGCGACTGCGCTGATGCGCGCCGAAGCGCCGAAGCGGCGAAACCGGGCGCTGATTCGCTTCAAGAAGCACAAACCGGCCCTGATCGGACTCGTCTTTGTGCTCATGCTCTTCCTCGCGGCGTTATTCGCGCCGGTGATCGCGCCGTTCGATCCGAACAAGGTGAGCATTCTCGATTCGAAGAAGGGGCCGAGCGCCGAGCACTGGCTCGGTAACGACGATGTCGGCCGCGACATCCTCAGCCGCGTCATCTTCGGTTCGCGCGTGGCGCTGATCGTCGGCCTGGGAGCGACTACGATCGCGGTCATCATCGGCGTCACGGTGGGCGCGGCGGCCGGTTATTTCGGCGGCAAGATCGACACGGTGCTTTCGCGCTTTGTCGATTCGCTCATGTCGTTTCCGCTGCTGGCGTTACTGCTGATCCTCAGCGCCGTGCTGGGTCCGAGCTTGCGCAACGTGGTGATCGTGATCGGCTGTTCGGTGTGGGCAAGCTATGCCCGTATGGTGCGCGCTGAAGTGCTGTCGTTGCGTGAGCGCGACTTCGTACACGCCGCTCGCGCCGCCGGCGCGCGGAATTCACGCATCGTGTCGCGCCATGTTGTACCGAACGCGCTCGGACCGGTGATCATTTTCGCCAGCCTGCAGGTCGGCGGCATCATCATCCTCGAATCCGCGCTGTCGTTCCTCGGCCTCGGCGTGCAACGCCCAACGGCCTCCTGGGGCACGATGCTCTCGGACGGCCGCGATTACATCCGCAACTACCCGCACATCTCGATGGCGCCGGGCATCGCGATCACCCTCACCGTGCTCGCCTTCAACCTGATCGGCGACGGCCTCCGCGACGCCCTCGACCCCCGCCAACGCGATTAGAGCGGCGGGAACGGGACCTTCGAACAAACGAAACCCGACGGCGTGAGCAATCACGCCGCCGGGTTTGCTTGTTCAGGTCAGGGATCGATCAGTCGCCGATGACCCCGCTCACATCGAGCTTGACCACGCCATATGCGTCGAGCGCGACGATCAGGAATCCCTCATCATCGAAAACGAGTCCGGACGGACCGTTCACCGGTCCCACATCGGGAATCTGCGTGATCGTTCCGAGCAGTTCGCCCTCGGGCGAAAAGACATGGATGATACCGCGATCCGCGGACGCGGCCCAGAGATTGCCGTCAGCATCAACGGTCATCGCCCAGGTGAATCCGATACCGTCGGGCCCTTCTGCCCAGACTTCGATGAGTTCGCCGTCGACGGTGAAGTGGGTGATTCGCGGCCGTTGCTCGCTGCTCGTGAAGAGCGTGCCATCGCCAGCCAGCGCGAGCGAGGAGGAATAAAGATCGCCCGCCTCAACTCCGAGTTCCCCCCACATCGAGATGAAATTGCCATCGAGGTCGAAGACCTGAATCCGGTTGTTCTGGAGGTCGGCTACGTAGACACGCTCGTTTACGCGGTCGACGCGGCCATCCGGCGTGAAGAACTGTCCCGGCTCGGTTCCGCGCTCACCCCAGGCCAGGATGAACTCGCGCTCCGGCGAGAACTTCTGGATGCGATCGTTCAGGCCATCGAAGACGTAGATGTTCCCGTCTGCGTCGAAATCGATACCGGCCGAGTAGTAGGGCGAGCCGGGTGCGTCAAACCTGAATTGTCCAGGCTCGGTGCCATATACGCCCCATCGCTCAACGAACGTTCCGTCTGGCTCGAAGATCATGATGGCACTGGAGAAGCAATCCACCGAATAGATGCGACCATTCAGCGGTGAGATTGCCCCGCCACATAGCCCGTTCGACAGCCCAGCCTCCGAACCCGAGCGCCAAACCAGTTCGATCGCCGATGCGTCAAAACCGTCAGCGTTGACTGGCGATGCTTGTTCCGCCGCTTCATCGTGCGGTTCAACGAGACCGGCATTGATCATTGTGATGTACGAATCACTGCCGGTGATCGCGTAGAGATTCCCGATGTCGGTTCCGGTGTAGACGGTCTCACCCGCCAGGCTCAGCGCGAACGAGAACTCTCCGACGACCGGGACGCTCCATATCTCGTGGCCGGTTTCGGCACTGATCGCCCGCATGAATCCAGCATTATCGACCGTATAGACCACGTTCGCCGCCAGCAAAGGCACGGTGCGGACGAATCCTCCCAGCTGGTAGGTCCAGAGTTCCGAACCGTCCTCGGAGTTCAGCGAATGGAGCACGCCGTCTTCGCTGATGCTGTAGATGCGCTGGTCGGTCGCAGTCGCCGAGATGAACGCCTGGCCGACCTCGCGGTCGATCTTCCATCGTACTTCACCGGTCCGGAGATCGAGCGCATACATATTGTTCGTGTCGCCATCCGTCGTGGCATAGACCGTCCCGTTCGTGATCGTCGGGGTGGCCATACCACCGGTACCACCGCCGCTGAACGTCCAGAGTTCGGCGCCGGTCAGCGCGTCAAAGGCGTGAATCGTCAGATCGAGGGTGTTCTGCAGGGCGACGCCATCGGCGACCGCCGGTGCACCGGCCGCGCCCGCACCCAGCTCGACGCTCCAGGTGACCTCGCCACTCACCGCGTCGACGGCATTGAACGTCCCTTCGGGCGTCACCGTGTAAAGCAGGTCACCCCACAGCGCCACTCCGGAGGCCGGCCGTACACCATCCATCCGCCACAGTTCAGTTTGGGTGGCGATGTCCACGGCGTAGAGCGTGCCGTTGATGTCGGCGAAGTAGACGAGGCCGTGCCCGACCGTCGCCGGCGAATCGATCGGCAGGCTCGTCTCGAAGGTCCAGAGGTGTTCGCCACTGAGCGCATCGACGGCCATCAGCCCGGCGTCGACGCCGGCGTACAGCACCCCATCCACGATTGCGGACGACCAGGTAAACGCGGCGGGAACGCCGGTCAGTGACCAGAGTTCAACCGGTGAGCCCATTGGCCCTGGAGCGTTCACCACGCCAGTTCGACCAGAGTTGCCCCGGTAGGTCGGGAAGTTGCTGCCGTCGTCAACGGGAGTGTTCTCCACGCTCGGGGTAGCGGCGGGTTGAATGACGCGCACGTCATCGTTCGGATTCGACGCCAGCCAGATGCCGGCGACGATCGCGAGGAGGATCGCGGCGGCCACCAAAATCCCGATGGCAGGCAGCGCTCGACGGGTGATCGTTCGCCGGGGTTGGTACGGGGTTCCGGCACGCGCGGGCGTTCGCCCGGCGGTTTCTCCGGGCCTGGATACAATTGCGGTAGACACGGTTGACTCCATTTCGTACGTGGCGAGGAGTTGCCCCAGCAGGGACGCCTCGTAAGCAGGACGCGATGCGTCCCTCGTTTCAAGGGTTTGGAGGCGGCGAACGATCGCCGCGGTCACCGGCTCCGCCTCGATCGGCGGCACCGGCAGGGCGGGGGAGCGATCGAGGACATCGTCCCAGTACCGGGCCAGCGCCCGGGCGCCGCGGCGTTCGGCGCGATTGGCGAACCAGATCATCTCCGGTCCTCCTTTCCGCTGACCGGAACGCTGAGTAACCGGCGCAGCTGCTTCAACGCCCGAAACTGGGTGACATTGACCCACGATTTCCCTTTGCCAAGGACATCCTGAATCTCGCGGGTATCGAGTCCCGCCAGGCGAAGTTCGATGACGCGCTGCTGATCGGGCGTCAGCCGGGGCAGCAGCGCGCGCAGTTCGGTCATCTCCAGTTGCGCGATGACCTCGGCTTCCGGACCCGGGTCCGCGCTTTCAAGTTCGGGGATACGTTCGATCGGGCTACTTGGGCGCTGGTTCCGGTATCGATCGACCACTTCGTTGTGGGCGATCGAGAAGAGCCAGGACGCCACGTTGTCAATCCGTCCGCGCCGAAGGCCCTCGAGTGCCTTCAGAAAGACCTGGCTGGTTGCGTCTTCGGCCAGTTCCTCGCTCGCGAGCCGCCGGCTGCAGTACCGGTGCACGCGAACCACGTAACGGCGATAGAGCTCGGCGAACGCGGTAGGCTCGGTTGCAGCCCGCCGGGCGAGCTGTTCATCCGATTCCCGGGAGTGCACCTCCACGGTCCCGGATCGTTCCTGCTTCGATTGTGGGCTCGAACGATCCATCGCGCCTGCGCTCCATCTCGCATGTGTAGACGCGGGAATCGACGTTTGATTACAGGTTGACGGAATGGTGACGTCAAGTATATTCCTGAACCACAAGTACATTCCGCCAATGGGGAGCTTTCTCCACGCGGGCGGCATTGACGAAGCGGCGCGGGAGACGCACACTCTACTCGGTCGGCGGTTGCCGGCTGACATACGAAGAGCACTCGAGGGTGATGTTCGCGGCGCGCTGCCGCGGATATCGACGGGGGAAGCCGGTGCGACACCGGCGCTGTCCCGCAACTGTAACGTTCGAACGGTTCGAACGAAGCCAGAATTCCCGCTTCGAGTGGTCCAGTGCCTTCGTGAGAAAGGGGCGGACATTGATGCGGCACCCGGCTGCAACGATCGATCCTCCCGCTCAATCGAGCGGGATTTCTGTTTCCGGCGTGAACCGGCTGACGCGCTTCATGCTGGCGCTCGTCATTGCGTTCGTGCTTGGCGGAACGGCGGCGTTTCACGCGTTCGCTCAAGCAACCCCGACAGCCTCCCCGGTAGCCAGCCCGATCGCTTCGGGCGGCGGGCTCGATGCCGCCGTTGCCTGGCTCCTGACACAGCAGGACGCCGGCGGCGGCTTCCTCGGCTTCACCGGTGAACCGGACGCCGGGGTCACCATCGACGCCGTTCTGGCCATCGCCTCCGTGCCGAATCCCGATCAGGCGGCCCTCACAGCGGCGGCCGGGTTCCTGATCGAACACGGCCTTGAGTACGCGGCCATCGGTCCCGGGCAAGCCGCCAAGCTCACCATGGCCGCGGTCGCGCTTGGGCAGGATCCTGCCCAATTCGGTCTGATTGACTCCATCCTCGGCGCGATGCCGACCGGTTCTGAAGGCGAAAGCGGGTTCTGCGGGTTCGGCCCGTTCGATCACGCCCTCTGCCTCCTGGGACTCGTCGCAGCCGACGCGGAGCTTCCGGCCGGCAGCCTCGACGCGCTGATCGCCGCGCAACTCGAAGATGGCGGTTGGAGCTGGGATGCCAATCCGGAGACCGCCGCGTCAGACAGCAACACCACGGCGTTCGCCATTCAAGCGCTGATCGCGTCCGGCGTTGACGCCGCCGATCCGGTCATCCAGAACGCCCTGGCGTACCTCGCCACCGTCATCGATCCGGAGCAGGGCGGATTCGCCTACGACGACAACTTCGGCCTGATCGCCGACGCCAATTCGACCGGTGCGGTCATCCATGCGTTGATCGCGGCCGGTGAAGACGCGTCGTCGGACGAATGGGGACGCGCGACCGATGCGCTCGCCGGTTTCCAGAACGCCAGCGGCGCCTTCCGCTTCCAGCACGAATTCCCGGATGACAACCTCTTCGCGACGGTGCAGGCGATTCCGGCCATGGCCGGGGTTGCCTTCCCGATCATCCCCGAATAGCTAACCGGTGCGAGGCCCGCTTCGGCGCTCGATCGCCGCGCTGCTCATCGCCGCCGTCCTGCTGGCCGGCGCCGGGTTCGGCGCGGCCATCGCGAACGAGGCGGGCCTCGTCATCGAACATGGTGACGGCAGCGTCACCTACGTTCTGGTCACCTTTCCCGAGGATGAAATCGCCTCGATTGAATTGCTGCGGAAATCGGGTCTGTCGCTGACGACAGTCAGTTCGGGCGGATTCGGCGAGGCGGTCTGTTCGATCGAATCCGAAGGTTGCGGCGTCACCGATTGCCGGACCCGCCTCTGCCAGACCGGTGATGCCAACTCTCCCTTTTGGAAATTCTTTCGCGCGGGCGATGAAAGCGCCTGGGTGATGCAACCGCTCGGCGCTTCGGCCGCAAAAGTCCGCGGTGGGGAGATCGATCTCTGGTCCTGGACCGGCGGCGATCCCGCGCTCGCTGTCGTCGACTTGGCCGGCATCGTCGAACTGACCGGCGCGCCGGCCGAACGTCCCGAGGATGCGGTCTACGTCGCCCGCTTCGACGCCACCGGCAGTCCGATCGCGGCTCGTGAATCAGAAGACCCGGCCGATGGGCAGACCCTCGCCGGCGGCCTGATGCTGCTGGTGCTGGGTGGCGTCGCCCTGTTCCTGCTGGTGCGCCGCCGCCGACCGGCTCAGCGACCGTGACCGCCCCGGCGATCGATCCGCGCGCCTGGCTGGCCTGGGCCGCCGCGATGTCGCTGACCCCGATGCTCGGACGCAACCCATTCCCGTTGATCGCGGCGTTGATCGTCGCCCTCGCGGTCCGGAGCGCCACCCGCCGTGCGGACGACGCGGGGTGGGGGAGATTACTGAAGCTCGCTCTTGTCTTCGCAACGGTCGGCGTGATCTTCAATCTGCTCACCTACCACGGCGGCGATCGGGTGATCGGTTCGATACCGGACTGGATTCCGGTGTTCGGCGGGCCCGTCACGCTCAACGCCTTCGTCTT
>JADLGF010000073.1 GCA_020849415.1 Thermomicrobiales bacterium | reverse complement strand
CGAGGCCGCCTTCGAAGCGGCGCTCTACGCTATCGAGCGGCTCAAGGAAATCGTGCCGATCTGGAAGAAGGAACACTACGAGGACGGCGCGGTCTGGATCGGCAGCGAAGCCGACTACCAACGCGAAACCGGCCGGCTCTAGTCGCTCGTCCCGGCCGACTCTGGTACCCAACGGGTAACCGTCGGTAGTTTTCCGAGGCGTTTGTCGAACGTCGCAAGAGGAATGCCAAGCGCCTCCACCCGCGCCGCAACCACTGAATCGGAGTATTCGAGCTTCGGGTTGGCTTCGTAGATCTCAAGCGCTCTCAGAAACAATTGTTTCTCATCCCGCTCGAATCGGAACCCCTCAAGGCTGATCAAGGAGCGTACAAGGTCCACGATTTCTTGCGTTGACTTCTTCTCGTGCTTGTCCGAGCGCATGACGTAGCAGATTTCGTGAAGCACGACTTCGGTCGTCGTCACGTCCTGTTCACCCGCCTCGACCAGCGTAAGCAGTTCGAAGGCGATGCGATTCATCTCTTCGGTTGCGGGAGTAGTGGGCTTATTGAGATAGCGAAGTATGAAGTTCGTATCGAGAAAGATCACTCGTCCTGATTCCAGCGCGCAATCTTACGCTCGATGCCCTCGCCTACCGCCTCACGAACCTCATCGGCGAAGTCAGGGGTGGTCGCGGGCATGCCCGAGATTATCCCTCGCATCTGTGCGACGGTGTAGGTAACACGCTTGCGCTCCGTGCCAGATTCTTCAAGGCGCATGGAGGCGCTTTGCTCTGTTCCGTTGTCCAGGTGAGTGACCGGAGTCATCCTGGTTGTTGCCATTGCGGTTGGCCCTCACAATCGTCAGTGCGCACATCGCAATCATAGTCGACCGACTCAGCGTCCAGCTCTAGTTTGTAGGAAGGGTTGGCCCCTCCGAACTTTCCGGCTGGTGCTGAACGTCCGCTTTTGAGATTACGATGCGTGGCCCTGGATGCACTTCGAACACGACCTTATCGCCTGGTTGAAGTCCGAGGTGCCGTCGTATGGCAGCCGGAATGGTGATCCTCCCCCTCTTGTCTATCGACACGACGTGAATATCCATGCTTTGTCATCCTTTCGACCGATTGAAGCTATTGGGGCTATCCAGTATTCACATTGATTATACGAGAAGTCGCGCGCTTGAGAACTTGATAGACTTATCAGGAATTGCTACAGTTCAGGAACTGATTGACATTCGTCCGCAAATTCGCTGAGCAGGAGACAACCAATGACCGCCGATTCACTCGTCCGACGCACCCGCCCCGGTATCGCCGACGACGCCACGCAACTCATCGGCAACACACCGCTGATCAAGCTTGCCCGGTTCGCGGCCGGCACCCCCGGTACGCTGGTCGGCAAGATCGAGGCGTTCAATCCCGGCTTCTCGGTGAAGGACCGCATCGGTGTGGCGCTGATCGAGGACGCCGAGCGCGCCGGACTAATCACGCCTGGCAAGACCACCCTGATCGAGCCGACCTCCGGCAACACCGGTATTGCGCTCGCCTGGGTCGCGGCCGCCAAGGGCTACAAGCTGATCCTGACCATGCCCGAGAGCATGAGCCTCGAGCGCCGCGTGCTCCTGCGCGCCTACGGTGCCGAACTGGTGCTCACCCCCGCCGGGACCGGCATGGCCGGGGCGGTCAAAAAGGCCGAGCAACTGCTCGCCGAGACGCCGGACGCCTGGATTCCGCAACAGTTCGAAAACCCTTCGAATCCCGAGATCCACCGCCAGACGACCGCGGTCGAGCTCTGGCAGGACACCGACGGTGCGATCGATTTCCTCATCGGCGGCGTCGGCACCGGCGGCACGATCACCGGGGCCGGTCAGGTGCTCAAGCAGTTGAAGCCGTCGGTGAAGGTCATCGCGGTCGAGCCGGTGGAATCGCCGCTGCTCACCTCAGGCACCTTCGGTCCGCACAAGATTCAGGGCATCGGCGCGAACTTCATCCCGGGTGTGCTCGATGTCGAGAACATCGATGAAGTCGTCACGATCACCAGCGACGAAGCGATCGAAACGGCGCGCGAGGTGATCCGCACCGAGGGTCTGCTCATCGGCATCTCCGGTGGCGCCGCCGCCGCGGCCGGCAGGAAGATCGCCGCCCGACCGGAGAACGCCGGCAAGTTGATCGTCGCCGTGCTGCCCGATACCGGCGAGCGGTACCTCAGCACCCTCCTCTTCAGCGAACTGCGCGAAGAGGTGAGCAAGCTCACCGCCGCCCCGCTCGACTAGCACCCGGCCTCTCCATCGCAGACGCCCTCGAACGGCCGGTGTCGTTCGGGGGCGTTTCTGTTTTCGGGCGGCGTGCGATGATGGCACCGAATGCAACCGCCGTGATCATGTCGGGAGGGGCAGAACGATGACCGCCAGCAACAACCGATTCCTCGAACGCGCCGAGACCTATTTCAAGCGGCGCGCCTTCAGCGAACCGGTCTTCATCGGCGACGATCTGATCGCCTGCCTCGATGACGCCTCCGGCACCAAGCAGGTCTCGGTGATCGCTGTTTCGACCGGCGAGATCACGCCGCTGACCAGTTTCCCGGACCGGATGATCTCCCTGCGCGGTTCGAAGCAGAGCGGCCGGATCGTTTTCGGCATGGACAAGGATGGCGACGAACGCCAGCAACTCTGGGCGATCGATGCGGTCGGCAGCGAACCACGCCGGCTCAACCACGCCGACGCCGCCATGCACGAGCCCGGTCCGCTTTCCGCTTCCGGCGAACTGGTCCTCTACCGTTCCAACGCCCGCGAATTCGCCACCTTCGATGTCGTCGCCCTCGGTACGGACGGCAATGAACCCGAAATCTGGCTCGAAGGCGCCGGGCAGGTGACCCCGGCCGCGCTCCACCCGGACGGCAACTCGGCCCTTGTGATCAAGCTCAACGGCAACATGGACGCCGACTTGCTCCTGGTCCGCCCGGACGGCACGTTCGACAATCTCACCCCGCACGATTCGGAGCAGTGGATTCTCGATGCCGATTTCGATGCCACCGGCGGCGGCGCCTACCTGACAACGAACCACGAGCGCGAATTCTGCGCCCTGATCCACCTCGATATCGCATCGGGCGAGCGCACGGTCGTGTTCGAAAGTGCTTGGGATGTCGAAACCTTTAGCCTTTCGCCGGACGGCATGAAAGCGATCGTCGCCGTCAATGAGAACGGCGCCACCAGGTTGCTGCTGCTCGATCTGAAATCGGGCGATCGCAAGAACGTGGCGGTGCCGCCGGGCGTCGCCGACAGTTTCAGTTGGTCGCCGGACGGCACGTCAGTCGCGTTCGGATTTTCGACGGCCGAGGCTCCCTCCGCGATCGTGCTGGCCGATCTGCACGGTCGCTGCCGGGTACTGGCGTCGGAGCATGGCAAACGACCGGCAACGGTCGTGCCAGAAGCGATCACCTACAAGACATTCGATGGACGCCAGATTCCCGCCTTCTTTTTCCGGCCGGCGGGTGATGGTCCCTTCCCGGCCGTGATCGAGATTCACGGCGGACCCGAGCACCAGCGCCACCTCGATTACAACGTGCGCAGCGGTCCCGCCATCCAGTATCTGGTTTCACTCGGTTACGCGGTGCTGGCGCTGAATGTGCGCGGCAGCACCGGCTACGGCAAGGCGTACTGTCACCTCGACGACAAGGGGCTCCGGCTCGACTCGGTGACGGATGTCGTCCACGCCGGCCAGTGGCTGAAGGAACGGGATGACATCATCGCTGACAAGATCGCCGTCTTCGGCGCGAGCTACGGCGGATTCATGACTCTCGCCGCGCTCGCCTTTCACCCGGAGCACTGGGCAGCCGGGATCGAACTGGTCGGGATCGGCAACTTCGTCACTTTCCTCGAACGCACCTCCGCCTGGCGGCGCGCCCACCGTGAGGCCGAATACGGCTCACTGGCGGACGATCGCGAAATGCTGGAACGGATTTCACCGGTGCATCAGATCGATCAGATCACCGCCCCGCTGCTGATCTTCCACGGCCGCGAAGACCCGCGGGTGCCTGTCTACGAATCGGAGCAAATGGCGGAAGCGCTGAAAGCGCGCGGCATCGATGTCGGCTTGACCATCTTCGAAGACGAAGGTCACTCGATCACCAAGCGCAAAAACATCCTCGCCGCCTTTGCGGAGATGGGTGACTTCCTGAATCGCGTGCTGACGTCCGCGTAGGTCCGGGTGCCAAGTACTTGGCAGGTGCCTGGAATCGGGAACACGAAAGGGGCATCCGGCACCAAGTGGTGGTCAATCATTGTCGCTGGCCCGTGGATGGGCCGATGCGGGTGATGCATGAGCAAAGCCAATCAAGCACCGACGGTGATGCCTTTGAAGGCGGGTGAGATCGTTCTTTACACCAATCCGGACGGCACCACCAGCGTCGAAGTGCGTCTCGGCGAAGAAACGGTTTGGCTCAGCCTCAATGAGCTTGCCGATCTCTTTGGAGTTGACAAGTCAGGCATCTCCCGACACCTTCGTAACGTATTCAAAAGTGGAGAGTTGGAACGATCGTCAACTGTTGCAAAATTTGCAACAGTTCAAATCGAGGGGACGCGTTCTATCGTCCGCGAAATCGAATACTACAATCTCGATGCCATTCTCTCAGTCGGATACCGCGTCAATTCAAGCAAGGCAACTCGCTTCCGCATCTGGGCTAATTCCATACTCAAAGAACACTTGATCAAAGGGTACTCGTTCAACCAACGACGCTGGAACCCGGACCAAATCGCATCATTCCAACAAGCGATCGGTCTCTTTCCAATCGCCGTCCAGAATCTAGCTGATCGGGGCGATTTGACGGCAGACGAATCGATCGCCCTGATGCAACTCGTAGCCGACTACGCGAGTAGCTGGGTGCTGTTGCGCCAGTACGATGACGGAGCGCTGCCGGCAACTGACGGGATCGGCCATCCCGACTATGCAATCGACATCAATCAAGCCCGCGTGGCAATCCGCACCTTAAAGCAAGAACTTGCCGCTAAAGGGGAAGTGACCGCGCTCTTTGGGAATGAGCGCGATGGATCACTACAGGGCATTCTCGGTGCGCTCTATCAAACGTTTGGCGGCGAGGAACTCTATTCGACCATCGAACAAAAGGCTGCGCACCTCCTGTATTTCGTGATCAAGGATCACCCTTTCAGTGACGGCAACAAAAGAATCGGGGCATTCCTCTTTCT
>JADLGF010000072.1 GCA_020849415.1 Thermomicrobiales bacterium | reverse complement strand
GGCCGCCGCGGCAACTACCGGCTGATCGAACTCCTGGGCGAGGTTGAGTAGCGGCATCCGCCGGCGCGAGATGAGGATTGAAGCCACCATGTCAACGCAGGACTTTTTCGCAGCCAACGCGGAGCGCCATCTCGAGGAGTTCCTCGAACTGCTCCGCATCCCGAGCGTCAGCAGCGATCCCGCCCACATCCCCGATGTCGCCCGGGCCGGGCGTTGGCTCGCCGATCGCCTGAACGCCATCGGTGTGCCCGAGGTGCAACTGATCGATCCTGACACGCACCCGGTCGTCGAAGCGCGCTGGCAGGTCGATCCGGGTAAGAAGACGCTGCTCGTCTACGGACACTACGATGTGCAACCGGTTGACCCGCTCGCCCTCTGGATCTCGCCTCCGTTCGAGCCGACGGTGCGTGACGGCAAGATCTATGCCCGCGGCGCGGCCGACATGAAATCGTCAATGATCACCTTCATCCAGGCGTTGGAGGCGATCGTGGCGGAATCGGGCGAACCGCCCCTGAACCTGATCCTCCTCTTCGAAGGCGAGGAGGAAAGCAGCGGGCGGGTGGTGACCGAATATCTCACCGCCAATCCCGATCGACTCGCCTGCGACGCCATCCTCAATCTCGACGGCGCTTTCCCGGCCCTCGATCACCCCGGCTTCGGCGTGACGCTCAAGGGCGGCATGCTCGTGGAACTCCACATCAAGATCGGCGACACCGACATGCACTCCGGCAAGTACGGAGCGTCCGTGCCGAACGCCAACCAGATCATGGCCAAACTCGCCGCCACCTTCCACACGCCCGACGGCGCGGTGGCGATCGCGGGTTTCTACGACGATGTCGTGCCGCTGAGCGAGTCCGATCGAGCCGAAATCGCGGCCTCGGCCGCCGTGATGTCGCCGATCCTCGAAGAGTCGGGCGCCTTTGTGGAGTGGGGCGAACCAGGTTACACCGCCGCCGAACGGGCCGGCGCCCGTCCGGCGCTCGACATCAACGGAGTCTGGGGCGGCTTCACCGGCGAGGGCGCGAAGACCGTCACCCCGGCCGAGGCCCACATGAAGCTGAGTTGCCGGATGGTGCCCAACCAGGACGGCCGCCGCCTCTACGACCTGATCGTCGCCCACATCGAAAAGCACATCCCGCCCGGCATCAAGTGGGAAGCGAACTACCTCGGCGGCGCGCCCGCCTACTCGACCCCGCGCGACAACTGGGCGTTGCAGGTGGCCGCGAGCACCCTCGCCGACGTCTACGGCGTCAATCCGGTCTTCTACAGGGTGGGAGGATCGGTGCCGATCACCATCCGCTTCAAGGACACCCTCGGCGTCGATACCGTCACGTGCGGCTTCACCATGCCCGGGTCGAATATCCACGCCCCGAACGAGTGGTTCCGGTTCGAGGATTACCCGAAGGCGCAACGCACCTGGGTCGAACTCCTCCAAGCCTTCGGCGAGGCGTGATCGACCAGTCGCAAACGGTTTGAACAGGAACGGCGCCGGGCGATCGGCGCCGTTTCCGTTGCCGAGCGCTTGGAGCGAATCGCTCGGTCCGGCGGGCAGAAACGGGTCGTTACCATCGATTACCATTGCTACGTATGGCCAACTATACCGGCGACCCGCCGGTTCACGAGCGTGGGAGCGAGCATGACAGGGTGGCGTGAGTATCTGGCTGAGCATGAATCGGCCTGGTTCGAGGAGATTCTCGAACTGCTGCGGATTCCCAGTATCAGCACCGATCCGGAACGGAAAGCGGATGTCGCCGCGACCGCCGAGTGGATCGCCGAGCGTATGCAGCGGGCCGGTGTGCCCGAGGTCGAGATCGTGCGCGGACCCGGTCATCCGCTCGTCACCGGGCGCTGGATCGTGCCGGACAAACCGCGCGTCCTCATTTACGGCCACTACGATGTCCAGCCGGTCGAGCCGCTCGATCTCTGGCTTTCGCCACCCTTCGAACCAACCGTGCGCGACGGCAAAATCTACGCGCGCGGCTCCGGCGACATGAAGGCTAACTTGCTCAATGTCATCCACGCCGTCGAAGCGTTCGCGAACACCAATGGTCAGCCCCCGGTCAGCCTCATCTTCCTCTTCGAAGGCGAGGAAGAGATCGGTTCGCCGAATCTCCCCGCCTACGTCGAAGCGAACAAGGAGGCGCTCGCCTGCGATTTCGTCGTCTCCGCCGATAGCGGGGTCGCCGGGCCGGACGTGCCGTCGCTAACTGTCGGACTCAAGGGGCTGGCGGGCTGCCAGATCGATATCAGGACCGGCGAACGTGACATGCACTCCGGCATGTACGGGGCGATGGTGCCGAACGCGAATCAGGTCGCGGCCCAGCTCGCCGCCTCCTTCCACACCGCCGATGGCACGGTGGCCGTGGACGGCTTCTTCGACAAGGTGATCCCGCTCACCGATGACGACGAGCGCGAGATCGCCCGGGCCAGCGCCGAGGAAACACCTATTCTCGAGGAGTCGGGCGCATTCGCCTATTGGGGCGAGCCGGGTTACTCACCGGCTGAGCGCGCCTACGCCCGGCCGACCCTTGATATCAACGGCATCTGGGGCGGCTTCACCGGTGAAGGCTCGAAAACGGTCACGCCGGCGGAAGCGCACATCAAGGTCACCTGCCGGCTGGTGCCCGATCAGGACCCGCACGAGATCGTCCGGTTGCTGGAAGCCCACGTCGCGAAGCACATCTACCCGGGCGTGAAGTACGAGGTCAGGGCTAACCCCGGCATCGCCTATCCCTTCCGGGTCCAGCAGGATCACCCGGCCCTCAAGAAAGCGGCCCAGGCGCTCGAGGAAATCTTCGGACGCGAACCGATTTACACCCGTTCCGGCGGTTCAGTGCCGCTCACCGCGGTCTTCCAGCGGGTGCTCGGCGCCGACACCGTCAGCTACGCCTTCACCTTGGCCGGCAGCGGCCCGCACGCGCCAAACGAGTGGTTCCGGGTCGAAGATCTCGCCCGTGGTCGCGTCGGTAATTGCCGCCTGTTCGAACTCCTCGGAGAGTAAACGCAGTCGCCATCACGTTCCCCCTCCCCCCGCTGCGGCGGGAGAGGGGCCAGGGGTGAGGGTCTTTCACCCGCCCGGGAGACACCACATGACAACCGCCACCGAGTATTTGGCCGCCAACGAGGCGCGGTTTCTTGATGAAATCATCGAATTCCTGAAAATCCCGAGCGTCAGCACCGATTCCGCCTACAAGGCCGATGTCGCTCGTTCCGCTGACTGGATCGTCGAGCGCCTGAAGGGCCTCGGCGTGCCGCAGGTCGAATTGGTCCAGACCGCGTGGCACCCGATTGTCGAAGCGCACTGGCGGGTCGATCCGGCGAAGAAGACGGTCCTCGTCTACGGCCACTACGATGTTCAGCCGGTCGATCCGATCGAGCTCTGGCATTCCGATCCCTTCGGCGCCGAGATCCGCGACGGCAAGATCTACGCCCGCGGCTCGGCCGACATGAAGATCAACCTCGTCACGTTCATCCAGGCGCTCGAAGCGGTCATCGAGGAAGTCGGCCAGCCGCCGCTCAACCTGATCCTCGTCTTCGAGGGTGAGGAAGAGGTCGGCAGCTCCAGCCTGAAGAAGCACCTGACTGACCACGCCGATCGACTCGCCTGCGACGCCGTGCTGAATCTCGACAGCGGCTTCCCGGCCAGCGGCGTGCCCGGATTCGGGGTGTCACTCAAGGGAGGCACCGGGGGGCAGATCAACATCAAGACCGGCAGAAGCGATCTCCACTCCGGCATGTACGGCGCGGCCGTGCCGAACGCCAACCAGATTCTGGCCAGTCTGGCGGCGTCGTTCCACACGCCGGACGGCAAGGTGGCGATCGCCGGCTTCTACGACGACGTCATCGAACTGACCGACGAGGAGAAGGCGGAGGTCGCGCACGCGGCGGCGATCAGCGGCGATGTGCTCGAAATGTCTGGCGCCTACACCTACTGGGGCGAGGCCGGGTACACCCCCGCGGAGCGCGCCGGCGCCCGTCCGACCCTCGACATCAACGGCATGTGGGGCGGCTTCACCGGCGAGGGCGCGAAAACCGTCACGCCGAACGAAGCCCACCTGAAGCTCACCTGCCGGCTGGTCGCCAATCAGGATCCGGACAAGATTCGCGACCTGATCATCGATCACATCGGCAAGCACGTTCCGCCCGGCATCGAATGGGAGT
>JADLGF010000071.1 GCA_020849415.1 Thermomicrobiales bacterium | reverse complement strand
GTGCAGCGGGTGCATGACTTCGGCGACGGATCGTCGTTGCGCATCACCTTCGCGCAATGGTTAACACCCGATCGGAATGTCATCCAGGAAGTCGGCATCGCGCCGGACGTGCCGGTGACGGACGATCCGGAGACCGAAACGGACGAGCAACTCGAAGCGGCCATCGCGGTTCTCTCGGGCGAACCGCTGCCGGAGGCATCGCCGGTTGCGTCCCCAATCGCCTCGCCGGAAGCGACGCCAGTTCCATAATCAAAGAAATGAAACACACAGTACCGTTGTAGGGTTGCGGACCTTGTGTCCGCAACCCTACAACGCATTAGTTAATACCAGGATGGTTGCGGAAATCGGAGCTGGCATACACCGAACGCGACAGACAAGCCGTGTAGGGGAGGGTTTTATGCCCTCCCGCCGGCCGTAGGGCCGGCCACTCGGTGCGATTCGGTGCGATTCCGCGGGAAAAGCGAATGTGACGAACGGAGACGGTCGCCTGCGGGCGACCGCGGGAGGGCATGAAACCCTCCCCTACGCGGGTTGAGTTCATCGGACGCCGTTCGGGTTCTTACGCAACATTTACCTCGTGTTTACATGGCGCTAACAAACGCTCTTTACAGTTCTGATCAGCCGCGACAACGGCGACGATCGACTGGAGGGGCGACACCTCGATGGCGCAACTGGCTGAAAACCGCGAAGAAGCAACGGTGCTGGTCGTCGAGGACGATCCGACCCTCCTGAGTACGCTCACCTACAACCTGAAGCGGGAAGGCTACCGCGTGCTGCGCGCCGCTGATGGCGAAACGGGGCTAACCCTGGCCCGGCAGGAAGGCCAATCGCTGGACCTGATCCTGCTCGATCTGATGCTCCCCGGGATGAATGGCTACGAGGTGCTGCGCGCGGTGCGCCAGACCTCGGACGTACCCGTGTTGATCCTCTCGGCCCGGGGCGAGGAGCAGGACAAGGTCGACGGGTTGGAACTCGGAGCCGATGACTTCGTCGTCAAGCCGTTCGCGCTGCGGGAACTGCTGGCGCGGGTCCGGGCCGCGGTCCGACGGCGCTCCATCCCGGCGGTGCGGCCGCCGACTGTTCTCTACCGGGGCGCTATCGAAGTCGAACCCGATCGTCGGGTCGCGCGCGCCAATGGCATCTACCTCCACCTCCGGCCGAAGGAATTTGGCCTGCTCGCCACCCTGGCGATGGAACCGGGCCGCGTCTTCTCGCGGCAGGAACTGCTCGATCGTATCTGGGGTGAAGAAATCGTGGTCGATGAGCGGACGGTTGATGTCCACGTGTCGTGGTTGCGCGGCAAGCTCGCGGACGCCGGCGTGGAGGGCGACGTGATCAAGACGATCTATGGCGCCGGGTATCGCTTCATCACACCAATCGATCGATTCTCGCCGCCCGAAAGCGGCGCCAACTCATTGGAACGGGTCGCGCGCTAGCGCGCTCGGGAATACGCGGGGTGATGGCCGCCTCGCAACACGGACTCGCATCCGGAGGGAGCAGGAAAGCATGTTTTCAGGCGTTGGCAAGGTAGCCAAGGGAATTGCGGCGATGGCGTTTGCCGCGGCGCTGATCCTGCCGTCGGCGGCGATGGCGCAGGAGACTGAACTCCAGCCGTACGTTCCGGCCGAGGGAATCAGCGGTGCGATCGAGGCGGATGGATCGTCGACCGTCGGCCCGGTGATCGAGGCGCTGGCAGAAGAGTTCGCGCCGATCCAGCAGGATGTCCAGATCACGGTCAATATCTCCGGCACCGGCGGTGGATTCACCCGCTTCTGCGACGGCGAAACCGATCTTCAGAACGCCTCCCGCGAAATCCGCGAGACCGAAATCGAATCGTGCATCGCGAACGGTGTCGAGTACTTCGTCTTCGAGATGGCTTACGACGGCATCTCGGTCGTGGTCAACAAGGAGAACGATTTCGTCTCCTGCCTGACGGTCGATCAGCTCGGCCAACTCTGGGCGCCGGATAGCACCGTCACTACCTGGGCCGATCTGAAT
This sequence comes from Thermomicrobiales bacterium, assembly GCA_020849415.1. Taxonomy (GTDB): domain Bacteria; phylum Chloroflexota; class Chloroflexia; order Thermomicrobiales; family UBA6265; genus JADLGF01. The sequence goes on along the minus strand of JADLGF010000071.1, from coordinate 4,524 downwards.
CCCGAGTGGCCGGCCGAGGAAATCAGCCTCTACGGACCTGGTCCTTCCTCCGGCACCTTCGATTACTTCACGGGGGTTGTGAATGGTGAAGAGGGCGTCTCCCGCTCTGATTTCACCCCAAGCGAGGATGACAACGTGCTCGTTGCCGGCGTCAGCGGCGATGCGAATGCGCTCGGCTACTTCGGCTTCGCCTACTACGAGCAGAATGCCGACTCCCTGAACCTGGTCGCGATCGACAACGGCAATGGCTGCGTGTTGCCGAGCCAGGAAACGATCGGCGACCTCTCCTACGACGCGCTCTCGCGCCCGCTCTTCATTTACGTGAACGCCGCCAGCCTGGCGCGTCCTGAAGTGCAGGAGTTCATCCGCTTCTCGATCGCCACGGCTCCGTCGATCGTCGGTGAAGTCGGCTACGTGCCGTCGCCGGCCCAGATCTATGTCGATGATCAGGCCCGCCTCGAAGCGGCGATCGCCGGCGAGATCGGCCCGGATGGCCCGGCCGCCGAAGCGACGCCGTCAAGCTAGTCCGATCGTTCGCCGGCCGTGATGCGCCGGTGCTCGCGAACGGGTGGGAGGAGCGCAATGCCGCGTTCCGCCCGCCCGCTTCGCACGGGGGTGGGAATCGATGCGAGGAGAACGGAGATGACGCACCGCGCCGTGAGTGGCACGCCGCCGATGGCGCCGCCGATGCACCACGCCCGAAGCGATGAAGAGATCGCCCGGGCGCTCACCAGCACCAGCAGCGCCAGGTTTTCGGAACGGCTGATCGGCTACGCGCTGGCCGCGTGCGGCCTCCTTTCGGTGCTGACTACGGTCGGCATCGTCGCCGTTCTCATCGAAGAGGCACTGCAATTCTTCGGCGATGTCTCGGCCGTCGATTTCCTCTTCGGCACCACCTGGACCGCGCTCTTCGCGAACGGCAGTTTCGGGGTGTTGCCGCTGGTGAGCGCCACCGTGTTGATCGCGGCGCTCTCGATGGTGGTGGCGATCCCGGTCGGTCTGCTCGTGGCGATCTACCTGAGCGAGTACGCGTCGCCCCGGGTGCGGGCGGTGGTGAAACCGGTCATGGAGTTGCTGGCCGGGGTACCGACGATCGTTTTCGGCTATTTCGCGCTCACGTTCATCACCCCCTCGATCCTGCGCAAGGTCGTGCCGGGCACCGAGGTGTTCAACGTCATGGCGGCCGCGATCGCGGTCGGCATCATGGTCGTGCCGCTGGTGGCGTCGCTCTCCGAGGATGCCCTCGCCGCGGTGCCGCGCGCCCTGCGTGAGGGGGGCTACGGCATGGGCGCGACGAAGATGGAGGTCGCGACGCAGGTCGTGGTGCCGGCGGCCCTCTCGGGCATCGTCGCCTCGATCGTGCTGGCGATCTCGCGCGCGTTCGGCGAGACGATGATCGTGGCGATCGCCGCCGGCTCGAAAGCGCAGATCGCCGACGATCCGTTCGAATCGGCGCAAACGATGACCGGCTTCATGGTCCAGGCGTTCTCCGGCGATGTTGAAACCGGCAGCACCGTCTACAAGTCACTCTTCGCGGTCGGGCTGCTGCTCTTCCTGATCACCCTTGTACTCAATCTCATCAGTAATCGCATCGTCGCCAGATTCCGGGAGGCCTACGATTGAGCGCCATGAGCGGCGGCGCGGATAGCGTCGCAACTGACCTGCTAGATTCCACTCCGATGCGGGGCCGCGTCCGGCGCGCTCGCCTCTTCCTGATCCTCCTCTATGCCGCGGCGGCGTTCACGGTCGGCGCGCTCGGTGTGCTGATCGGCACGACGCTCATTGACGGCTGGCGCTACCTGAGCCTTGATCTGATCACGAATCTTCCGTCGCGCCGGCCGGAAGCAGCGGGGCTGTACGTCGCGCTTTGGGGCACGGTGATGGTGATCGGCCTGACCGTGCTCTTCGCCTTTCCGATCGGGGTCGGGGCGGCCATCTATCTCGAGGAATACGGTCCGAAAAATCGTCTGACGAAGCTGTTGCAACTCAATATCTCGAATCTGGCCGGGGTGCCGTCGATTGTCTACGGTCTGCTCGGACTCGGCATCTTCGCCGTCTGGTTCGGACTGGGACGGTCGCTGATCACGGGCGCGCTGACGATGGCGCTGCTGATCCTGCCGATCATCATCATCGCCGCCCAGGAAGCGTTGAAGGCGGTGCCGCCCTCCCTGCGCGAGGCCGCCTACGGCCTCGGCGCCACGAAGTGGCAGACGACCTGGCACCACGTGCTCCCGTCGGCGGTGCCCGGCATCCTCACCGGCACGATCCTGGCGGTGTCGCGCGCGATCGGTGAGACGGCGCCGCTGCTGGTGGCGGGCGCATCGGCGTTCCTCCTCTTCAAACCGACCGGGCTCGATTCCAATTACACGGTGCTGCCGATGCAGATCTACAACTGGACCTCCCGGCCCCAGCAGGAATTTCAGGACCTCGCGGCCGCCGGCATCATCGTCCTCCTCGCGGTCCTGTTGCTCATGAATTCGGTGGCGATCATCATCCGGCAGCGCTACAGCCGGAAACTGAGAGGCTAGAAGATGTCCGCTTTGACGGTGAAGACCGTGCTTACCTCCGATCGCCCGGTGCTCGACGCTTCGGCCGACGTCCAGATTTCGATTCGCGATCTGGACGTCCACTACGGCGCCAACCACGCCGTGCGCGATGTCACGTTCGACGTGCCGCGCCAGGCGGTGACGGCGCTGATCGGCCCTTCCGGCTGCGGCAAGAGCACCGTGCTACGCTCGATCAACCGGATGAACGATCTGATTCCTTCGGCGCGGGTGGAGGGTGAAATCCGCTATCACGGCGTCAACATCAACGATCCCGCCATCGATCCGGTGATCGTGCGCCGCAATATCGGCATGGTCTTCCAGAAGCCGAACCCGTTCCCGAAGTCGATCTACGACAACGTCGCCTGGGGCGCGAAGATCAACGGGCACAAGGGGAACATGGACGAGCTGGTCGAATCGTGCCTGCGCCGGGCGGCGATCTGGGAAGAGGTCAAGGATAAGCTGAAGGAATCGGGACTCTCGCTCTCCGGCGGACAGCAGCAGCGGCTCTGCATCGCCCGGGCGCTGGCGAACGATCCGGATGTGATCCTGATGGACGAGCCGGCGAGCGCGCTCGACCCGATCTCAACCCTGAAGATCGAAGATCTGATGCGCGAACTGGCGCGCAACTACACGATCGTGGTGGTGACCCACAACATGCAGCAGGCGGCACGCGTTTCCGATCGCACCGTCTTCTTCTCCCTCAACGACCAGCGCCAGGGCGTGTTGATCGAGGCGGGTGCGACGGCCGACATGTTCACGAATCCGCGTGATCAGCGGACCGAGGATTACATCACCGGCCGGTTCGGCTAGGGAAGGGCGGGGCGCATGACGGCCGTACGGCAACTCTTTCAGTACGAACTCGACGCCCTGCGCGAGCGGGTCGTGACCATGGGCAGCATGGTCGACAAGGCGCTGGCGCGCGCGGTGGACGCGCTGCGCACGCTCGATGTCAATCTCGCCCGGGAGGTCGTGAAGAACGATCTCGACATCAATCGCTACCGCTGGGAAACCGAGGATGAAGCGACCCGGGTGATTGCCACCCAGGCGCCGTTGGCTGGCGATCTTCGCGCCGTCATCTCGGTCTTCTCGATCGTGACCGATCTGGAGCGGATGGGCGATCACGCTGTCAGCATCGCCCGGTACGTGATCGACACCGCGGCCGAACCGCCGCTCAAAAAACTGGTCGACCTGCCACGCATGGCCGAAATCGGGCGCGAGATGCTTCGAGACAGCCTGGCCGCGTTCGTGCAGGGCGATGTGGACGCGGCGAACCGGATCATCACGCGCGACGATGAAGTCGATGCCCTCTTCGAGCAGGTGAGCCGGGAGCTGCTGACCTACATGCTCGCCGATCCGATGACGATCGACCGCGCTACGCGGCTGATCGCAGTCGGTCACAACCTGGAGCGGGTCGGGGACCGGGTCGAGAACATCTGCGAGCGGGTAATCTACGCCGCCACCGGCGCGGTCGAAACGCCGGCCTAGCCGGGTTGCTGGGCCAGCTCATCGGCCCAGGGGGCGTCCGGGTGGGCGTCGCGCCACCCATTGACCAACGCGAAGAATTCGAGCGCGAGCGGTTCGAGATCGACCGGCGGGAAGAAGATGCGCGTTGCGCCGAGTTCGGCCGCGCGCGCCGCGCTCATTTCCAGGTGCGAACCGGCGAAGATGACGACGGGCCGGTCGGTCAGGGCCGTGGCCGAATCATTGGCGGCGAGCAAGCGGACGAGCAGTTGCTCCGCGCCCAGGCCGTCGAGCGCCGCATCGATCACGATCAAATCGAAGGTTCGGAGACGGAAGACTTCCAGCGTTTGCAGGGCGCTGGCGATGACGCTCGTCCAGAATCCGGCCAGGGTCAGGCCCTCTCCGAGAAAGTCCGCGAGGCCCTGATCGTCCGAGACGATCAATACGTGCGGGCGTTGGTGGGGTCGGTTGACGGTCATCGGGGCTCCGGCGGGGTGGAACGAGTAGACTTGTCCGC
>JADLGF010000070.1 GCA_020849415.1 Thermomicrobiales bacterium | reverse complement strand
CGGCCAACGCCGCCAACAATTCCGCCTGCGCCTCGCTTCGCTCGATCTGAATCGCCGGCACGGCCTCCGGATCGACCGCTAGTTCGAGTAATTCAGGACCGAGCGCCGATTCTGGACGCCGACGGCGCGATCGGCCGAGATTCCGGGCTTCGTTGGCGACGATCGTCAGCAACCAGGGTCGAAATGCCCCCTCACCCGTGATGGGCGCTTTCCGGCGGCTCAGCGCCTGAAGACCCCGCTGCCGATCGAAACGCCCGAGATTTCGCCACGCTTTGACGAACGCTTCCTGCGCGACCTCTTCGGCATCGGCGGCGTTGCGGGTGATCAGCCAGGCAGTTCGGAACGCAACGGTCTGATAGCGACGCACGAGTACCTCGAACGCCGCGCTCTCGCCCAGGCGGGCAACTTCAACCAATGCCGAATCGTCCCACTCGTCCAGCGCAACCTCCCCCGGTCACCACTGATGATAGGTACACCACCAAACGCCCGCTGGTTCCCAAATATCGAATCCAGACCCACGATACTCTCGCCAAAAGCCGCTCCCGTGTACGGGAGGGTCTTATGCCCTCCCGCCGGCCGTCGGGCCGGCCGCCTCGTTGCGTTTCAGGGCGGTTCCATCGGAAACACAGATGTCGCGACAAGAGACGGACGCATGCGGGCGACCGCGGGATGGCACAAAACACTCCCCTGCGGCCGGTTGGTTTGGGATTCGGTGGAAGTTCGAGACAGAACCTACAGGCGGTGGAGGAGGGCGGCGAGGAGTTCAGAGCGGGAGATCAGGGAGTCGATTTCGATCTTTTCGTTTTGGGCGTGGGCGCCTTCGCCGAGCGCACCCAGACCATCCAGCGTCGGCACGCCGAGGGCGCTGGTGAGATTGGCATCGCTGGCGCCGCCGACCCGGCCGTGCTTCAGCGTTTGGCCGAGTTCCTCCGCGATCGCGGTCGCCTGATCGAGCAGCGCAGCCGACGCCGGGGTGAGTTCCATCGGCGGACGGTGAAAGCTCCCCTCGATTTCAATGCTCGCTTCCGGATGTTGCGGAGAGATCGCGCGCAATGCCGATTCGACGCGGTCCGCTTCGGCGATCGTCCAGGCTCGGACATCGAGCTCACACTCGGCAAACGCCGCCACCGTGTTCCGGCTGGTGCCTCCGGAGATCAGCCCCGGGTTGACCGTCGTTTCCAACGTCTTGTCACCAAGATCGGCGATCGCCGGCAGGTGTCGCGCCAGTTCGACGATCGCGTTCACACCCTTTTCCGGCTCGAGACCGGCGTGCGCCGCCCGCCCGTGCGCCCGGACAACGAAGCGTCCAACTCCCTTGCGGGCCGATTTCAGCGCGCCGCCCGCCAACGGCGGTTCGAGCACCAACACGTGATTGCTCGCCAGCGCTTCCGCCTCGATCGCGCGCCGCGACTCCGGACTGCCGACTTCCTCGTCCGAGGTGATCATCACCGTCACGGGTCGTTTCGGCGTCAGGCCCGTCCTTGAGAGCGCCAGCAGCGCTTCCTCGACGATCACCAGGCTCGCTTTCATGTCGTACGCGCCCGGTCCGGCCAGGTGGGTGTCATCGACCGTTACCGGCCGCGCCGCCAGCGTGCCGACCGGCCAAACCGTGTCGTAGTGCAGGAGCACCAGCACCGGTTTCTCCGCTGGATCGGCAACTTCGGTCCAGCGCGCGGTGACGACATCGCCGAACGGGGGCAGGGGAGTGCGAGTCACCGCCGCACCGTACCCGGCCAGTCGCTCTTCCAGCAGCCCGGCGAGGGCGTTGCCGAGTTCGCGATCCCGGCTCGGCGTTTCGAGTTCGATGTAGCGCCGCAGGGCATCGACCATCCGCCCGCGCCGCGATTCCAGGTGAGCTCGCAACGATTGCATGACTATCGTTCCGCGGTCAACGCGGCGAAGCGCTCGGTCGCCGCCTCGATCCGGGCTTCGTTCGGAGTCCAGCCGAGACCCGGCGCGGTCGGCGCCGCGATCGCGCCGCTAGTCGCGCGAATCGGCGGATCGACGATGTCCTCGACGTAGTATTTGTCGGAGCCGCTGACATCGCCCGGGAATGAAAAGCCGGGCAGGGTGCAGAGGGCGACATTCGCCGCCCGGCCGACCCCCATCTCGTGCATGCCGCCGGCCCAAACCGGCACGCCCCGCTCGCGACAGACATCGTGCACCTTGATCGCTTCGCTCAACCCGCCGACCCGGCTGACCTTGATGTTGATCACCCGGCCACTGCCGAGGTCGAGCGCCTTGCGTGCGTCCTCGGCGGTGATGATGCTCTCATCGAGGCAGATCGGCGTTTCGAGTTCTACCTGCAGGCGGGCGTGATCGATGATGTCGTCATGGGCGAGCGGTTGCTCAATCATCGTCAGGCCGAACTGATCGAGTTCCTTCAAAACCGGAATGTCGCTCAGCCGGTAGGCGCTGTTGGCATCGGCCATCAACGCCAGATCGGGGTAGCGTTCGCGCACCTGCGCGATTAGCGCCACGTCCTTACCCGGACCGATCTTCAGCTTCACCCGACGGTAGCCTTCACCGACGTACTGATCGATCTGATCGAACGTGCGCTGAATGTCAGCCTCGATGCCGAGGCTGACGCCGGAGAGTATCTCGTCCCGCGTCCCACCGAGCAGGGCGTGCAGTGGCTTGCCCTCCGCCTGGGCGAGCAGGTCCCACGCCACCATTTCGAGCCCAGCCTTGGCGAAGTTGTTGCGCTTCACCTTCGCATACGGCGCCTTGAACTCGGCGATCGTGGACCACTCCCGGCCGATCACCGCCGGCCCCAGAAAGCGCTCGAGCAGGTGCCAGCAGGTTTCGTACGTTTCCTCGCAGTAGAAGGGATCGGCCGGACTCGCCGCCTCACCCCAGCCGACAAGGCCATCCGCGTACGCCTTGATCAGGATGTGCGTCTGGGAGTTCTTCTGGCTCGAACTGGTCGCGAACGAGCGGATCATCGGCAGTTTTACGATGCGCAGGTCTATCCGCTCGATCTTCACGCGTTGTCCCTCACCAGTTCAGGAGACCGCGGCCGGTCTCGCCCGCGTTCGTATCGCTTCGGCGGAGCGCGCCACGACATCGCCGGTCCGCTCCGCGACCAGGAAGGCCCGATCGCCAACCCGGGCCACCGAGGTGATCATATACCGATCCTCGGCGGCGCCGAGCAGCGCCAGCAGAATGCGGTCGGTCGTTTGCCGCCAGAACCAGGCCTGCTCGTAATCGAGGCTCTGGAGCGCGGTCCAGTCGTTCGGAATTTCGATCGCGCAGGCGGCGCCGTTGAGCGCGGCCGGGTCCTCGATCTGCTCAGAGCCGGCGCTGAGTCGCACGATGTCGGGACGCGCACCGAGATCGAGCAGGCGCTCCGATCGACTGCCGTTCACAACGCGATCGCTGTCGATCAGCCAGGTCATGGAGAGCCGGGAGGCCGGCACCTGATTGAGTTCGTTCTGGAACGAGTACCAGTTCGGGTGAAATTCGAAGCAGACCGCCCCGAGCGACGCCACGTTGAGAATGGCGTTCGGCATCTGGAGGGGATCGACCGTCCAGCTGACGATATCGACATCCAGGCGTCGCGCCAGTTCCGCCTGGGCTCGTTTCAAGCGTGAGCCGACCCCCTGCCCCCGAATCTCGGGATCGGCGCCAAGCACCTGCGATTCGAGGCGAAGATCGGTCCGGAAGGCATCGTGCCAGCCGTCAGGCAACCGGGAACCTTCGAAGCGGATGAAGCCGAACAGGAATCCGGCGACCTGTTCCTGCCAACGGGCGATCAACGTGGCGCCGGCGCCGAAACCGGTGGCGTGGATATCGCTGGGGTAGAGGAGATCGCTGCCGCTGCCCCAGATACGTCCCTGAAGTCGGCGCAATCGCTCCGCCTCAGCGACATTTGGCCGCCCGATTTCGACCTCACCCGGAATCATCGTGCAGCCCAGCATATCGAGCGGACCGCTCGGATCGAAAACGACGAAGTCGGCGGTTGGCATCAGCGCGCCGGCCAGAAGACCAGCGTCATGCTCACTGACAAGATCGCCGCCGGGCACCCGGTGCAGGCGCAGCGTGTAGACCTTCCGACCCGCATCGATGCCGCGTGGAAAGAGAAATCCGTAGCCGTTCACAGCCTGACCGTCGAAGTACTCGATCAGCCCGCCGCCGATTTCCGGGAAGGTCGATTTCAGGAAGTGAGGCGGGAAGAGGGCGGGGTTGTCCGGCGCGCCGAGGACAGAGCGGATCGCATCGACCTCAT
>JADLGF010000069.1 GCA_020849415.1 Thermomicrobiales bacterium | reverse complement strand
GGGGTCACGCCCGCGACGTGAGCAACTCCTCGATCGACCACGAAATCGCCACGCACCGGTACCCCGCGGAGAGATAGAAGGGGGTGGTGTAGGGGTCTTTCCAATCCCGATCGGCCGGCTGATGATCGGGGTTGTAGTAGTAGAAGGTCGTCACCCGATCGCCCTGAACCACGCTCGACGGGTAGCCAAGATCGGTGCGCCGTTCGTGCTCCAGATCGTACCCGTAGAGCTGGCCGGAGATCAGAATCGTTTCATCGCGCCACGTCTTGCCTCCGTCGTCGCTCAGGAGGCCCTCGACCAGGTAGGGTGGCTGTCGATTGCCGTACGCGAGCATCAGCCGATCCCCTCCCAGCGGCACGAAATCGGCCGGGTGCTGCATGCGCCCGGTGACCTCGATCACCGGCGTCCACGTTTGGCCATTGTCCGACGAGCGTGTGACGCCCAGCGATTGCGCGTCGGCCTGGGTGAGGCGCGCGGCGGCGATCAGATCGCCGTTCGGCAGCGCGCAGAGCGCGGTCTCATTCCGATCGGGCGCGATCAGCCGGGGACGCTCCCAGGTGGCGCCTTCGTCGTGCGAAACGACCAGATACGATCCGGGAACCCACTCGCCGGAACGCCTGACGTTGTAGAGATTCCAGCCGATTGAGCCATCGGGCAGGGTGATCATCCGGCCGTACGGTGAGCCGATCAACCCGTCGAAGTCGAGATCGAAGGTTGGTTCGCTCCAGGTCATCCCGCCGTCACTGGAGCGAGTAATCGCCAGTGAAACCGGCACGCTGCCTGGCTGGTAGCGGCCGGATTCGTCGTAGCTCCTCTGGCGAAAGTAGATGAGGAGCAACGTACCGGAGGGGGTGAACGCGACCGCCGCGTTGCGATCATCGTCCGCCGAATTGACGATGATCGCCGGCGGGCTGAACGTGCGACCGCCATCGCGCGACCACTGCACATCGAGTCGGCCGGTCCGGCCGAGGTGTCCGGCGCCACCGCGAGTGACGACGACGATGGCGCCATCCGGAGCCCCGGCCGCCACCGGGAACAACCCGCCGTTCTGGTAGATGATCGCCTCAGTCGTCGATGGCAGTGCCCGCAGATCGATAGTTTTCCCGCTCATTGACCCGTTTCCTTCCCTGAACCGCTCGCCAATCTGACGGCATTCTCAAGGAAACGGCGTTTCCTCGCATCACACTTAGCCGGTGCGTTGTTTGAGCCAGTCGCGGGCGATCTCGCCCTGGGCGCGTTGGAAGGCGCGGAGGGTGGGGAGGCCCGGCGGATCGGGGAGGGCGCCGTTGTAAAGGAAGAAGGCGGTGACCATCGCGATGAACGCATCGAGCGCGGCCGGATCGGCCGATCGGGCGGCGGGGAAGCGCCTCAGAAACGTCTCCGGATCGGGGCCGCCCTCCAGCGCCACGCTCGGCGCCATCACCAGCGGATCGATCCAGGCCGCCCCGACCTGCGCGTGCGGCCAATCGACGATCACCACCCCCGCATCGGTGATCAGCACGTTGTCGGCGCGGAGATCGATGTGCAGCAGCGTATCGCCATCGCTCAGCGTGGCCGATTGCCGTTCGAGGTCGATCAGGCGGTCGATATGCCGGCGCGACCATTCGTCGAGCGCATCGGGAAACTGGTCGCGGATCGCCGCCCACTTCTCCTGGTTGAACATCTTCCAGGAGGCATCGGTGCGACCGATCGCCGCGGCCGAGACCGGCGAAGGGGTGAGGGATTCAGCCAGCCGGATCATGGCGTCGATGACGAGATCGAGTTCAGCCGCTTCCCACGGCGTACGCGGCATCCGGCCCGGCACGACATCGAAGGCCAGCGCCACCCAGCCATCCGGACCCTCATCGAAACTCCAGCGAAAGCGGGAGACCGGCGCGTCCGCCGGCAGCAACGGTGCGACCTTCACTTCCTTGCGCAGGAAATCGGGGGAGTGGGGATTGATCTCCGGCCCGACCGCCTTCACGAACAGCTCCGAACCATCGTCAAGCGTGAGCACCGAAGCCAGCCCCGGCGAAAACCCGCCCGACTTCGATTCCGCCGCGACCACCTTCCCGCCGGCCCGCCGCTCGATCTCGGCCCTGACCCGCTCCGGCACATCCGCCCAGGTAATCCGCACGCTGATTGACGAGGCGGTGGTGCTGGCGGATCGATCCTCAGTCATCAGTTCCTCCCGGGAACATCGTCACCGCGTTCACACCCGCGTCGTGTCAAAGAAAACGTCAGCTTAAAGCAGAACCGCCCCGGGGGATGTCCCCGGGGCGGTTCCACAGAGCGAACAGTCTGACGCGACCCCTAGTCGGCGATGGCCGGGGCGGGGGCGGTGACCTTGTTGCCGTAGAGGGCGATGAATTCCTCGACCTTCTCGTGGCAAACGTCGTCCGTGTACTGCTCCGGCGGGCTCTTCATGAAGTAGCTCGACGGCGCGTACAGGGCGCCACCGATGCCGTTATCGAGCGCCAGCTTGCAGCAGCGCAGCGCGTCGATCACCACGCCGGCCGAGTTCGGGCTGTCCCAAACCTCGAGCTTCAGCTCCACGTTCAGCGGCACATCGCCGAAGGTCGTCCCTTCGAGGCGGATGTGCGCCCACTTGCGATCCTCCAGCCACGGCACGTAATCGCTCGGGCCGACGTGCACGTTCTTGTCCTCGAACGCGTAGTCGATCTGCGAGGTGACCGCGTTGGTCTTCGAGATCTTCTTCGAATCGAGGCGCTCCCGCTCCAGCATGTTCATGAAGTCGGTGTTGCCGCCGAAGTTGAGCTGGTAGGTGCGATCGATGCGCACGCCGCGATCGGCGAAGAGGCGGGTGAGCACGCGGTGGGTGATAGTGGCGCCGACCTGGCTCTTGATGTCATCGCCGACGATCGGGAGGTTCTTCTCCTCGAACTTGGCGCGCCATTCCGGGCGGCCGGCGATGAAGACCGGGATGCAGTTGATGAAGCCGCAGCCCGCCTCGAGCGCCTGGTTCACGTAGTACTTGGTCGCTTCTTCCGAGCCGACCGGCAGGTAGCTCACCAGCACGTCGACTTCCCGCTCGCGCAGAACCTGGGCGACATTCACCGGCGCTGCCTCGGAAATCTCGATCACCTGCGAGAGGTACTTGCCGATGCCGTCGTGGGTTTCTCCACGCTGCACCTCGACGCCCATGAAGGGAACATCCTGGAACTTGATCGTGTTGTTCTGGCCGCTCCAGATCGCCTGGCTGAGGTCCTTGCCAACCTTGTCGGCATCGACATCGAAGGCGGCGACGAATTCGACATCACCGATGTGATAGCCGCCGAGATCGACGTGCATCAGGCCCGGGATGAACTGATCGACCGGCGCGTTCGCGTAGTAGTAAACGCCCTGAACGAGGCTCGACGCGCAGTTGCCGACGCCGGCGATCGCGACACGAACCTTGCCATCGCCTCGGCGATTGGCGCCCGCGGGGAAGGGGTACTGCTGTTCCATGGTGTTGTCTCCCGGCGTGGCGATACGAACGATACGGGTAGGGTCCGGATGCAACCGGTTGATCACGAACGGTTCGGCTCGCCACGCCAGAGGCGCCGGGTTCGGATCGAGGTTGATGGTTTCTACCTGGTCGCCGCGTCATCCGGAGCGCGGCGAGGGGTGGGATTTTGAACGATTCCTGACGGCCGGCTGGCGCGTCAGAGCAACACAACATTCGGGCTCGGTGCGTGAATCGGCGGCGGGTTCATCCCTTTGGATGAGCGATCATTTGCGGGATAAACCTTTACCGGCACGCGAAAGCTCGCGACAGGAAAAGCGGGTCCGCGGAATGACGATTCGTCTTCGGAGAGGAATGCGCGCAACGCCCGAAAAAAACCGGGGTCAGCCTGGGCACGCGAAAACGGCCAATCTGACAATACGTGTGGGAAGGGATAATGAGTGAACGCCCTTCGTCTCACGGAGCCGGCAATGAGGAACGTCCGGGCGAAGAGGATCGCCGGATGCCGGGCGCTGCTGCCGCCGGCGCGATGGCCGGACGGACCGAGACGGAGAATCGTCTGTTAAGGAACGGAAACGCGCACCTGCGTGCTGATTCCGTTGTGTTACGAACACGCTACCACGCAGGCACCTTATACGCAAGTAGTTTGTCAACAATTCAATCG
>JADLGF010000068.1 GCA_020849415.1 Thermomicrobiales bacterium | reverse complement strand
TGGGAAGCCGGCACCGAGGTGCACACCCGGGCGATGACGATGGGGGTCGGCACCCTGCTCGAGGCGAAACGGATCGTGCTGATCGTTTCGGGAGCGGCCAAGGCCGAGATGTTGCGGCGATCGCTGAAGGACGCGCCGGCCGCTGAGGTTCCGGCCTCCTGGCTGCAGGATGTCGCCGGCAAGACCCTGGTGATTGCTGACGAAGCCGCGGCCTCCGCGCTCTAGCCCGGGAGAAAACTCGATGACCAAGGTGTTCGTGGCGGTCGACATCGAAGGCGTCGCCGGGGTCGTCCATGTCGATGAGGGATCGCCCGGGAATCCGGAGTACGAGCGTGCGCGCCGGCTGATGACGAACGAGGCGAGCGCGGTGGTGGCCGGTATTCTCGACGCCGATCCCGACGCCAAAGTGACCGTGGCCGATGTGCACGGTCCGTACCGGAACATCATTCCCGAGCTCCTCGATGAGCGTGCCACCCTTTTGCGCGGCAAGCCGCGTCATTTCGGCATGATGGATGGTATCGACGACGGCACCTACGATCGGGCGATCTTCATCGGCGTGCACGGTCAATCGGGCAGCGATGATTCGGTGCTTAGCCACACCTTCACCGGCACGATTCTCGATGTGAAGGTGAACGGGAAATCGTGGGGCGAACTCGGGCTGAACGCGGCGATGGCCGGCGCGTACGGCGTGCCGGTGGTGCTGGTATCGGGCGATCAGAGCGTCGTCGCCGAAACGGAGCGGGTGTTCGGTCCGGGTGTGCCGACCGTGCAGGTGAAGACGAGTCGGGGGCACCTGACTTCCGAAAGCATGCATCCACACGTGGCGTGCCGGTTGCTGCGAGAAGCGGCCGCCGAGGCGATCCGGAACGTGCCGAACGTCGGACCTTTGACGGTGGATAATCCGGTGACGGTCGAGGTGACACTGAACCGGCCGGCATTGGCCGATCTGGCCGGGATGATTGACGGCATGGAGCGCATCGACGGCCGAACGTTGCGGTTCTCGCGTCCCGATTTCCCCAACGCCTACCGGGTGCTGCGCCTGATCACGGTGCTCTGTTCCACCCCGTTGTAGGCGGCGTTGATGTGAGATCACACGAGCGTGGCAGGGCTGCGGACGCGAGGTCCGCAACCTTGCCGCGACCTGCGGTGGGGCTTGTGACCGTAATCTAACCTCGTGTCACCCGGTCCGCGGTGACTCCGTTCGATGCCGGGCATGAGTCCGGTTCCGCCGGCTCCGGGAGCATGGCGACAGGGTCGCGTTCCCCGTTGATGGTGTAGCGGACGAGGTCCCACATCTGCTCGCGGAACCACTTGGCGACATCGTCCGCCTCGACCGCTTTCTTGAGCGCTTCGGCGCGGTGACGGCGTTCGTGGTGCGGCATGGTGATGGCGCGGTAGATAGCGTCCGCCGTGCCCTCGACGTCGGTCGGGCAGACCAGGAGCGCGTCGTCGCCGAGCTGGCTGGCGGCTCCGGCCCCTTCGGAGAGAATCAACACGCCCTGGCGTTCATTGATCAGGCAGCCTTCCTTGGCGACCAGGTTCATGCCGTCAATCGTCGAATTGACCAGCAGCACGTCGTACCACTTCATCGCGGCCAACGCGCGGGTGTAGTTCTCGCCCATGAGCACGTGAATCGGTTGCCAGCCGGTTTCGACATTGGCGAACTTGGCGTTGATCTGGAAGACGATCTCGCTGACCTGTCCGAGGTAATCCTGATACTCGGGGACATCCATGCGCGACGGCACAAGCACGGCCACGAAGTTGACGCGCCCCTGGAACTCAGGGTGGGCATCGAGGAAGCGATCGAACGCCTTGAAGCCGCGCACGATGTTCTTGCTCGGTTCGATCCGATCGACCCGCAGGATCGTGTACTCGTTCGAGAGACTCGGCAGGTAGCGATCGTGCGTGCGAGCGTCCTTGCTGTAGGCGACGTTGCGGACGGCGTTGACATCGATCGAGATCGGATAATCGCGCACCTCGATCCGGCGGCCGCGCCAAAGAATGCCGCGACCGGCGTAATCGACCCGCGCATCGGGCAGGTACGCCTCGCAGGTGTACATGAAGCTGCGGGCGTGGGTGCGGGTCTGGAAACCGACGATGTCGTTGGCCAGCATCCCTTCACAAATCTGGCGGCGGAATTCCATTGGCAGGAGCCGCCAGTAGTCAGGATCGGGCCACGGGATGTGCGTGAAGTGCTGGAGCAGGGCGTTCGGACGTTGCTCGCGGATGTACCCGGCGGCGAGGTAGAGCTGGTAATCCTGGAGCATGATGATCGGCTCCTCGGCGCTCTCCTCGCAGGCGGTCAGGATCTCGTCGGCGAACATCTTGTTGACGGCGGCGTAGCCGTTGGTCCAGGCGTCCCAGATGTCGGCATCGATGTCTGGTGAGCGGGCGGTCTCCCAGAGATAGTGCTGCAGGAACCAGAGCAGCGGGTTGCTGATGACGTTGTAGTACTTGTGATAGGTGTCGTGATCGGGCGTCACGAAGCGGACGCGGAAATCGCTGCTCCGGCCGCCGGGAGTGATCAGTTTCTCGCCATTGCGCCGGGCGGCCTCGGCCCGGGCGCGATCGCCTTCGGTCATGGCGGCGGCAATCCAGACCGGTTTTATCTCCCGCGCAATCGAACTGACGGCGGTCACCACACCGCCGCTGCCTTTGCGGCTGCTGAAGCTGCCGTCGTCGGAATAGGAAAAGGTGACTGGCCCGCGGTTCGAGGCCACGATCAACGTCCGATTCGCCAGCACGTCGGCGATTTCGAGCGGTTTGCCGCTGGTTGCGCCCTGTCTGTCCGGCGATGCCATGATCTGAAGCCTTCCCTGCGTGCGCGATGTCGCGCGGAAGCAAAACTACGTGACGATCGCCCGATGTGGCACGTAAGGTTTAGCGCGCCGTTGTGTTTCAATTATGCCCGTTCAACGCCGGTTTGGCTTGTTCCGGGCGACCAAGGCCGGTCCGCGAGGTTGCACCGAAGTCGGCCCGACAGTCAGAATGGAGCGAGATGGCGCGGCTTTTTTCGCGCCGGATCGGGAGTATCGATTGGTATGGTAGCGCCCGCCCGAAACCAGCAAGAGCGCCACTGCGCCTGGTGCGGGAGCAGCGACACGCACTTCGTCCAGCGCGGGCTGGTCGGTCCGACTGACGAGACCGATCAGTACGTGGTGTGCCACGAATGCGCGCGGGTTACGTACGAATTCGTGGCGAAGAGCGCCCGGGAAATGCGCCTTGGCCGCTACCGGCCGGGCGGCATTTTCCGCGATTCGGTGCACGGTACCCGCTACGAAATCACCCGCGTGTTCCGGGTCGGTTCGAACGAGCACCTGCTCTATCTCAAGCCGTTGCCTGGTCTTGGTGTCGTCCCCGGCCGGGGCGGCACTCCCCATTAGTTGATTCCATCTCGTTTCATGCGCTCGCCCGGATGGGCGGGTTTTCGTTGCCTGCCGCGCCGGCGGGCCGCAGTCCAGGATTGCCAGAACCATGACCGCCGAACTAACCAACGAACGTGGCTCTCTCAGTGGATCGCCCGCCTCCCGGCGGCGCACCTTCGCCATAATTTCGCACCCGGACGCCGGTAAGACCACCTTGACCGAAAAGCTGCTGCTCTACGGGGGCGCGGTGCAGTTGGCCGGCTCGGTGACAGCGCGCAAGAACCAGCGCCAAACCGCCTCCGACTGGATGTCGATCGAAAAGGAACGCGGCATCTCGATTTCGAGCACCGTGCTTAGCTTCCCGTTCGACGGCCGCCAGATGAATTTGCTCGATACCCCCGGTCACCAGGACTTCTCGGAAGACACCTACCGCACCCTGACCGCGGTCGACAGCGCGGTGATGGTGCTCGACGCTGCGCGCGGCATCGAGCCGCAGACCCTGAAGCTGTTCGAGGTCTGCCGGATGCGGCACACGCCGATCTTCACCTTCATCAACAAGCTCGATCGCCCCGCCAAGCACCCGCTCGATCTGCTCGATGAGATCGAAACGACGCTCGGTATGAAAACCTTCCCACTGAATTGGCCGATCGGTGACGGGATCGATTTCCAGGGCGTTTTCGATCGGGTCACGCGCACGGTTCACCGTTACGAGCGGACCGAGCACGGCGCAAAGCGGGCGCCGGTGCAGATGGCGAGTCTCGATGATCCGGCGCTCGACGCGCTGATCGGCGCGGCCGCCGCGACGCGCCTGCGGGAAGAGGTTGAGCTGCTCGATCTGGCCGGCTCGGAGTTCGATCTCGAGGCGGTGCTGGCAGGATCCTTGACGCCGGTCTGCTTCGGCTCGGCGATCACGAACTTCGGCGTCGAACAATTCCTGCGCAAGTTCGTCGATCTGGCGCCGGCGCCGGGTCGGCGCCACACCTCGGACGAGGAAATCGATCCGGACGATCCGACTTTCTCCGCCTTCGTCTTCAAGATTCAGGCGAACATGGACCCGCGTCACCGCGACCGCGTCGCCTTCATGCGCATCTGCAGCGGTTCGTTCACGCGCGAGATGGAGGTCTGGCACCCGCGGTTGAAGCGAAAGATTCGCCTGGCGCCGCCGCTGCGGCTCTTCGGTCAGGACCGCGAGGTAATCGAGGAAGCGGTCGCCGGCGATGTTGTCGGAGTGATCAACCCGGGTCAGTTCGCGATCGGTGATACGGTCGCTGGCAAGGACATCGGGCTCTTCCCGCCGCTGCCGCGCTTCCAGCCGGAGCATTTCGCATTGCTCCGCTCGAAGCAGACCGATCGCTACAAGCAGTTCATCAAGGGGCTGTCGCAGATCGAGGAAGAGGGGGCGATCCAGCTCTTCTACCCGGTCACCGGCGGCCGGCGCGAGCCGATTCTGGGGGCCGTCGGGGCGCTGCAGTTCGAGGTGGTGCGGTACCGGCTGGAGGCGGAGTACAACGTCGAAACCGAACTGGAGCCGATGTCGTACTCCGCCGCTCGTTGGGTGCGTGGTGAAACGCCGGCCGTAAATGCGCTCGGCGACGCCCGCGGACGGATGCGGGCGGAGGATCGCGACGGCCAGGTCGTCATCCTCTTCACCACCGAGTGGGACATGCGCTACGCGATCGAAAACACCGCCAACGTCGAATTCAGCGACCTGGCCTTCCCCCCGGCGTAGAGAAAACGCCGGAGGGTAGGCCTGTCTTATGCCGGGCCGCTGACGCCGATGGCGAGGCGGGTTTCGTCGAGGTGCTTTTGGGCCGCCGCGAGGATTTGTTCGCGGGTGACGGCTTCGATCAGGGCCGGGTAGCGGTCGAGGTAGTCGAGGCCGAGCTGGTGGTGCTCGATGCTGAGCAGGAGATCGGCGATGCCGTCGTTCCGCTCCAGCGCCAGCGGCACCGAGCCGGTCAGGAAGCTCTTCGCATCGGCCAGTTCATCGTCGGAGACGAGTTCCGTGCGCAAGCGGGCGAGTTCCTGCGTGATGCTCTCGATCGTGCGATCGACATTGCCGGGGTCGACCCCGGCTCGTGCGATCCAGGTGCTGACGGTGCGGCCAGTATCGAGGCTGCTCGAAACGTGGTAGGCGAGGCCCTGTTCGTCGCGCACGTTCTTCCCAAGCCGGCCGGCTAGCCCGAGCCGTCCGAGGATCATATTGCCGAGTTCGAGCGGGAAGTAGTCGGGATCGCTGCGAAGCAGGGTCGGATAACCGATCGAGAGGTCGGCCTGGCTCTTGCCGGCGATCCCCTTGTCGACGCGGTTGGTGCTGGCGATCGGCTCGATGCCCGGTGCGTCGGCTGGTCGCTCGGCGTTAGCCTGCCAGCCGGCGAAGCGATCGTGAATCATGTTGGCGGCCGATTCGACGCTCTCGATGCCACCGACGATCGAGACCGTCAGCACGCCTGGGCCGAAGTGATCGCGATGGAAGGCGACGAGATCGTCGCGGGTGATGGCTTCGATCGTCTCCGGCTCGCCGATCACCTGACCGCGCAGCGGGTGACCGACCGGGATGATCTGTTCACGCATCGCACGGTCCGCCTGGGCGCCGGTGCTGTCATCACGATCGCGAATCGAACCGAGCGTCTCCTTGCGTGTCTTTTCGAGTTCCTCGCTCGGGAAATCGGGCGATTGCAGTGCCGCGGCGGCGAGATCGAGCATCTGCGGCAGATCCTCGATCAGGCACTTCAGCGAGATGTCGGTGTGGATGCGGCCGGGACCGACGCCGATCGACGCGCCGAGGCCATCGGTGATGTCGTTGATGGCCTCGAAATTGCGACCGGCTGAGCCGCGCAACAACATGCGGCCGGTCAGGTAGGCGAGGCCATCCTGGCCGGCCGGATCGAATTGCGAGCCGGCGTGGCTGCGCAGGCGGACGCTGACCGCCGGATCGCCCGGCTGCGCCTGTCCGAGCACGACGATGCCGTTCGGGAGCTCGATGCGCTCGAACCGCCGGTCGTTCGGTTCTCCGCTGGCAACCGCTCCGGCCGGGAGCGCGCCGTTCCCGGTGAAGGCGAACCGGCGGAACGCCGCCGGCGCCTCGACCGAGCCGCCTCCGCCGCTTTTGCCATCGGTCGGGATCAGCAGGCCAACGGTGCGCTGCTCGGGGTTGAACCAGGTTTCGGCGACGCGGCGAACATCTTCCGGCGTGACCGCTTCGAGTTCATCGATCAGGGTGAAGGCGCGCTGCCAGCGATCGACCATCGCCATGTTCCCCATCGCGAACGCCTGGCTCGTGACACCCTCGCTCGAGTAGACGTACTGCGCCTTGACCTGTTTGATGGCGCGCGCGACCTCGGCCTCGCTCGGCGTTTCGCTTGAGATGCGGCCGATCTGCTCGTCGATCACCCGTTCGATCTCGCCGAGATCGCTATCGGGTAGACCGGCGGCGGAGAGGGAGATCACAAATGGATCGATCATCAAATCCACGTCCGAACCGGCCGAGCGGGCAATACCGGTGCTGACCAGCGCCTTGTAGAGGCGGGCCGAGCGTCCGAGATTGCCGCCACCGCCGAGCCCCATTGGCTTGGCGCCGGAGAGGATGGCGTCGGCGATGAGCAGGGGCGCCGTGTCGGGGTGCGCCGCGGCCGGCGAGCGGTAGGCGATCCGGACGATCGAGGTCGGCGCGGGTCGGCGAAGGATGACGCGGCGCTCGGCGCGCTGTGGTGGCTCGATGGCCGCGACCGGCGGCGGTGGCGCGCCGGCTGGGATCGCGCCGAAGGCTTCCTCGATGCGGTTGAAGAGTTCCTCGGCGTCGAAGTCGCCACTGGCGGCGATCACGGCGTTGTTCGGCGCGTAGTACCGCTTGTAGTGGTTATAGAGATCGTCGCGGGTGATCTGCCGGAGATC
>JADLGF010000067.1 GCA_020849415.1 Thermomicrobiales bacterium | reverse complement strand
GCGAGCAACTCGGCCACTTCGATGGTACTTCCAGGCGTTGGCTCGACGAAGGCGATAATTTCCTCGTTGCCCTCGATTGATCGCCCGACTACCGCGGAATTTAGAACCGCCGGATGAGTATTGAGGACAGCCTCGATTTCGGGCGGATAGACGTTGAAGCCGGACCTGATAATTAGCTCCTTCGACCGCCCCTGGATCACCAGTTCACCGCCGGGCGACCGGCTGACGATATCTCCGGTCTTCAAATACCCTTCGCGATCGATCGCCGCCGCGGTCATGTCCGGCTGACCATAGTACCCCAACATCACGTTAGGCCCGCGAACGAGCAGTTCGCCCGCTTCGCCATCGGGTACTTCCCGCCCATCAGGTCCAACGATCTTGGTTTCGATTCCCGGGATTGGCGGTCCGATATTGATTTCGTTACTGCCGATGGCATACACCGTCCGACTGATGGTCGGAGACGTCTCAGTCAGTCCGTAACCATTGTGGAGCACCACGCCGAACGCTCGCTCGACGCTCTGTCGCAGAGACAGATCGAGCGGTGCCGTTCCTGTATAGACATACCGAAGGTTATTGGGCGTGAGCTTGATGTTGTTCTGATCGACGTAAGCAATGATCCGCGACAGCAGCGCGGGAACAGCAGTGAAGATGGTCAATGAACCATTCACGACGGCATCAATTGCTCGCGTGAGAGAGAACCTCGGCATGATCCTCAGGTGCGCGCCAGCGAACAGCATACCTTGCAGCAACGTCAGCCCGTACGAATGAGAGATCGGCATAACGCAGAGCGTGACGTCCTCGGGAAAGAGCGTGTTGGTTCTTTTGCCTCGGCCCGCCACGTAAGCGAGGTTGCGGTGACTGAGCATCACTCCCTTCGGGCGACCGGTGGTTCCAGTCGTGTAGATGAGAACAGCAACCTGGCGGGCAGGATCCTCATAGACCTCCTCTGGGACGGTGCTCGCCTCCAGCTTACCTACCTTGATCGCTCCAATCCCTGTGAATGTTTCGGCTTCGGCCCCGCGCCGGCACGCCGCTGCGTCTGCTTCCGCCGATATTCCGTGCGTATAGAATACGCGTCTGGGTTTGCAATCACTCTCAATGGCGTCCAGTTCGTGCGGGCCGAGCCGGGCGTTCGTCATCACCGCCCACGCATCAAGCCGGCTCGCCGCATACATCAGGACGATGGCGCTAATTGAGTTCTCGCCCACCACCATGACCCGATCACCGGGACGGATTCCTAGACGCGCCATATCACCTGCGACGGCCTCGATCGTATCGATCAATCTTCGATAGGACCAGACGATGCCCTGCTCGTCAGTAATGGCCGGCCGGGAGGCTCCTGCTTTGGCCCCCTCATTCACAATGAGGTGGATGCGTCGCGGCAGGTCAGTCAAAAAATCCACTTCCATGGCGGGCCCAATCTTCTTCGCCAGAACCGAAATTTCGCATCCAGCACCTCGACTACAAGCAACTGCGGATGGCGAGGTTATTCTTTGCTGGGTAGTTCACCGATATTGGTCGGACCAGTTTGGTACGATCACAACCGTATTGTCAAGTGAGTTTTGGCGGCACCGCATAACGGCGCGCTCATGGCCTGAACTCGCATAATCGATCGGAACTGAGCTTTCTACGCCGCCGCGTCGCGCGCGTAACGTGCAGTACGGGTGCGCATCGTCACGAGCTCCTCGGCGGAGGTCGGGTGCAGCGCCATAGTGGCGTCGAAGTCGGCCTTTGTCGCCTTCATCTTCACGGCGATGGCGATGACCTGAGTGAGTTCGGCCGCTTCCGGCCCGACGATATGGCAACCGAGGACGCGGTCGCTGGCGCCATCCACCACCAGCTTCATCAGCACCCGCGACTGGCTGTCCGACAGTGTCGCCTTCAGCGGGCGGAAGGTGGTCTTGTAGACATCGACGGTGGCGAACTGCGCCCGCGCCTGCGCTTCCGTCAGGCCGACGGTGCCGACCTGCGGCTGCGTGAACACCGCCGTCGGAATGTCGGCGTGATCGACCTTCACCTCGCGCTTGCCGAACACGGTATCGGCGAAGGCGTGGCCCTCGCGGATCGCCACCGGCGTCAGGTTGAAGCGATGGGTGACGTCGCCGACCGCGTAGATATGCGGCACCGAGCTTTGCGAGAACTCGTTGACGGCAATGCCGCCGTTCTTCGGATTGATGGCGACGCCCGCCTTCTCCAGCCCGAGATTGGCGACGTTGGGATGGCGGCCGATGGCGAACATCACCTTGTCGGAGGCGATGCTGGAGCCGTTCGACAAATGCGAAGTGTACTCGTCGCCATGTTTCTCGATCTTGTCCACCGTGCAGCCGGTGAGCAGCGTGATGCCGTCCTTCTCCATCTCGGCGCGGACATGGGCGCGCACATCGTCGTCGAAGCCGCGCAGAATGTTGTCGCCGCGATAGATCACCGTCACGTCGGAGCCGAGGCCGGCGAAGATGCAGGCGAATTCCAGCGCGATATAGCCGCCGCCCTGGATCACGATGCGCTTCGGCAATGCGGGCAGATGAAACGCCTCGTTCGAGGAAATCACATGCTCGATGCCGGGGATCATCTTGCCGTGGTTCGGCGCGCCGCCGGTGGCGATCAGGATGTATTTCGCGCGGATTTTCTTGCCGTCATCGAGCACCAACGTATGCGGATCCTCGAACACGGCGCGCGACCTGATGACCTGTGCGCCGGATTTCTC
>JADLGF010000066.1 GCA_020849415.1 Thermomicrobiales bacterium | reverse complement strand
GGTTCGTCGGCCGGGTTGATCCAGTCGAGGGTGAGATCGCCCGAGATCGAGCCGAGCGCTTCGTCCGTCGCCGGCACGAAGTCGGCGGTGACGCGGTAGTGACTGAGTCCCGATTCGACCTGCGCTTCGAGGGTATCGGCGTAGGCCGGGAGCACGGCCGACCACTGTCGCTGCACCGGATCGGCGGTCACCGGTTGCGCCATCGCGCCCGCCACCGTCGACAGCACCAGCGCCAACACGAGCGCCACGACGCTCCGGTTCCGATTTCCCATCGATCGATCTCCACGCATCGCCAACGATGTGAGGCCCTACACGATATCCGCCATTCCGCGGAGCACGAGCGTCGACGCCTCGTTGGGTACTATGCCACGCTATGGCGGGTGAACACGCCCGGATTCCTGGCGGAAAGCGGGGCGCGGGGGCGGAAATGGTGGCGCGTGAGGCGTACAACCCGGAGGACCAGCCACTCGATGAACTGATCCTGGCTGACCGGCTGCGGGATGAGGTCATCGCGCATCTGCGCGCGGCCCTGCCCAACGAAGGGTGCGGCCTGCTTGCGGTCGCGGCCGATCGTTCGAACCGGGCCGTTCATTTCTACCCGGGCAGCAATGCCGATGCCTCCCCCACCCGTTTCACCATGGATGGCAAGGAGGTAATCGATGCGCTGCGGGATATGGAAGCCCGGGGCTGGCGACTCGGCGCGATCGTGCATTCGCACCCGAGGAATCCGGCCACGCCGTCGCGCACCGATCTGATCGAGGCGCTCTACCCGGCGGGGTTGATGGTGATTTGCTCCTTTATGGAGGACGCGCCGGATCTCCGCGCCTGGGCGATTGCCGGGCGGTACGGTGAACCGGCGGTGGTGATGGGGCAACGGCCGATCGTTCCGGAACGATGAACCGCTCGAATCGTGGCCGAACGCGATCCTGTATGCTTCATCGCGTCCGGCTCGATCGGCAGGGATTCGGACGCTCTTGGGGAGAAGGTGTGTTTGTCGGGTGGTGAACCTGTGACACAAACCCTGCGTAGTCACGATAGGATTCTCGCCGAACTGGCGTCACTTCCGGTCGATTTCGATCGGCTGGTTCTCCGGCCGTACGATCGGGAGACGCTGGTGCAGCCGGCCGCCGATGGCGGCTGGGGCGTGGTGGAGATTCTGCCGCACCTGCGTGATTGGGAAGCAATCTACTACGAGCGCGCCCGGGCGATCGTGTACGAGGAGAACCCGCGCCTGATGGCGCAGGACGACTCGCTCTGGGCGATCGAACGGGATTACCGCAGTCAGGACCCGGTCGAAACCCTGGCCGAACTGAGCGAGATGCGGGAACGGCTCGTGGCGCTGCTCTCCGATCTGACGCCCGAAGCCTGGGACCGCACCGGGGAGCACTCCGCCTTCGGGCGAATCACGCTCCGCTGGCTGATGAATCAACTCTGTGATCACGATCGCGAGCACCTCGATCAGGCGCTCGACGCAGTCGTAAGCTGACGCCCGAGTCCGCGAGGGAGGCGAAATGTCGAACGGAACGCTCCAGGGTCGTTTTCTCACCGCCGCCGACGTGCCAGTTTCGGCGTTGAGCAACGATTCCCTGATCATCCGCATGTTCAATACCGTCAATCACCTGTCACGTTGGTTGACGCCGGTGCACCAGCGCGAACTGCTGGATCGCACTGCTTTTTACGGCCAGCCTTCGGTGAAGGAACTCCTCTACGAACTGCGCGATGAAGAGCGCCGCATCTTCCCGAAGATGTACCTGATCTCGATGCAGGCCGATCCCGATCTCGATCGCATTCCGCCCGTGACCCGTAGCGAACGCGATCAGCGCTGGGACGCCAACACGACCGCGCTTTCGACCATGGCCGAATTCCGGCGGCTCCGCCAGAGCACGCTCTCGCTGCTGCGCGGCCTGCCCGATTCCGCCTGGAAGCGCTCCGGCACCAGCCGCAAGGAGCACGACTGGACGCTGCGTGAACTCGCCGAACTCCTCGCCAACCACGATACCCTGATCCTCCGGCAAATCGATGAAACGCTCGATCAGACCGGCGTGCGCGAAGGTCTTTCACCGGCGGCGCGAACGCACCTCGATGATCTGATGCGGCTCGTGCCCGTAACGCTGAGGTAATTCGCACCCGTGAATGACGCTGGGGACGAGCAGGCGCCGGGAGCGAAGAGCGGCGCATTCGAGCCGCCGGCCGGTTCGGTCAGCGCGCTCGTGCGCATCTTTTTTTCAGCGCTCGATGAGCGCGATCCCGACCGGATGATGCAAACCCTGGCGCCGCACGCGGTCTTCCGGGCGCTGCCCCACCTGCCGCCAATCCGCACCGCCGATGAGGTGGTCGCCTATTTCGGCAAGGTGGTTTCCAGCTACCCCGGCGCGCGCTGGACCGTGACCGATGTGCTGAGCGAGGGCGATCGCGCCTCGGTGCAATTCGTGATCCGCGAATTCTCCGCCACCCAGAACCGCGAGGTACACTCGGAGCAGGTCGTAATCGTACGCGCCGCCGAGGGCAAAATCGTCAGCATCCTCGGCTATTACGACACCCTCGAATTCCGCCGCCTCTTCTGGGACGAGGATATTTAGGACCTGAACCATGACCGTAGTTCCATTGGGTTCAAAACCCAATGCTGAAGACGGAAGGGGCTCCGCCCCTGGGGTTGGTGGTGTCGAACCCCAGGGGCGGAGCCCCTTCCGGTCCCAGGCGTAGGCTTCGAGCCTACGCGCCGCCGCACGCACACAGCCCATTCCTTGCGACCCTCCGGTCAACGCTGCAATACTTGTGAACGTTTGCACGAAGCGCCGGGGGCGCTCAGTGATCGATATCCCCGGGAAAGCTGCCAATGGCGACAAAATCCGGTTACCTGTTCGGTTCGACCTCACAGTCCGATCCGGCCCGCGCCGCGAAGCGACCGAGCCACGAAGCGGCCGATCCCGCCCACCCGGATGATCCCGTTATCCCCGATATCGTCATCCGCCGTTTGCCGATCTACCTGCGCGCGCTCGATTCGTTCATCATCCACGGTATCGCCTCGGTCAATTCCGAGGAGCTGGCCTCGGCCATCGGCGTCACCGCTGCCCAGATCCGGCGCGATCTCTCCTACTTCGGCCGGTTCGGCAAGCAGGGCAAGGGCTACGACATCCAGCTGCTGACCGGCGAAATCCACCGCATCCTCAGACTCGACCGGAGCTGGAGCGTAGCGCTGGTGGGCTACGGCAATCTCGGCCAGGCGATCGTGCACTACGGCGGCTTCGTACCGACCACGTTCAGCATCGACGCCATCTTCGATCGCAATGAAACAGTCGGGCAGGTCGTGAACGGCATCACCGTTCACGATTCGGCCGATATCACGCCGGTGGTGAGCGAACTCGGCATCAGGATCGGGATCATCGCGGTGCCGGAAGTCTCCGCGCAGAAGATCGCCGACCAGTTGGTCGCCGGCGGCGTGAGCGCGATCCTCACCTACGCCCCGATCGTGATCAAGGCGCCCGATCACGTCACGGTGCGGGAGGTCGATCCGATCGGCGCGATGCAATCAATGACGTACTACATCGAGGAATAACGACCAGCGAGCGCACATCAATCGTGTAGGGGAGGGTCTTGTGCCCTCCCCTACACGGGTTTCCTTGCGCCAGCGTCTGCAGATTCGCCCAAGCGGCTGAAGGCGGGGATGAAGAGCATGATGATCGCGAGCACCTGGCCGGCGATCGCGAGCACCAGCACCGTCGGCCGGAATCCCGCCTGCTCGATGAAGTACCCGCCCAGCAACATGCCGATCGGACCCGCCGACATGCCGATGGCGCTGTAGCTGGCGAAGACGCGGCCGCGAATCTCGTGCGGCGCTCGCTCGTGGCGCACCGTCACCATCAGCGGGTTGATCGGACCAAGCGCTATGTACGAAACCGACGCCACCACCAGCAGCGCCCAGAAGGGCAGCCAGGCCGCAAGGGCCCAGAGCGGCAGCGGCGCCAGCATGAAGCCCGCCAGCCAGATCGTCCGGCGTGAGATGCGGTGCCCGATGGCGCCATAGAGGATCGCCCCGACCAGAATGCCGATGCTCCCGGCCGAGAGGAGCAGGCCGAGATCGCTGGCGCGGTCGCTCGTCTCCTTGACGAAGACCGGCAGGATCACCGCCGTCATCGGCGCGCCGATGCAGTTCGAGACCGCCAGGCCGATCGCCATCCAGAGCAGCACCGGATCGTGCCGGATGAAGCGCAGGCCGGCCAAGATTTCCTCGCGCAGGCGTCCGCTCGCCTGGCGAACGATCGGCACGGCCTTCGGCACCAGCAGCGCCATCAACGCCACCGAACAGGCGAAGGTGACGGCGTCGATCACGATCACGCCGGCCGCGCCGATGGCGGCGATCAGCACGCCGGCGATCGGCGGCCCAACCAGCCAGGCGATCGATTGCGCCGATTCGAACCAGGCGTTCGCCCGGGAAAGCGGCACCCCGGCTTGTTCGGCCAGCTCCGGCAGCATCGCGCGCCGGGCGGTCAGGCCCGGCACATCGAGAATGGCGCCGAGGAACACGAGCAGCAGCAAGACCCAGAAATTCAGGCCAACGGTGTAATAGAGGATCGGGATGCATGCAACCGTGACGCCGCTGATGACATCACTGGCGATGGCGACGCGGGTGTAGCCGAGGCGGTCGACCAGAATGCCGCCCATCAGGCCAGCCACCAGGTGCGGCAGAGACTGCGCGAAGCCGACCAGGCCTGCCTGTGCCGGGCTCCCGGTTGTCTGCAGCACGAACCAGGGGAGCGCCACCGCCGTGAGCGCGTTGCCGATTAGCGAAACGATACCCGCCGCCAGCATGGCGTAAAGCGGGCGGCGCGATCCGGGCATCGGTTTGGCGGGTTTCGCGAACGACTCGCTCATCACGGCTCCGACACGGGCGCCGGCCGGGGAATTCACCCCGGCCGGCGCTCCTCGCGTCAAGTTCGATGCGGGTTCGGCAACCGAACCGCTGATCAGTGTACGTGAGTCGTTCTACTCGTACCGGAGCGCCTCGGCCGGCGAGATGCGGGAAGCCTGCCGCGCCGGAATCCAGGTCATCAGCAACGCCGCGATCAGCGTCAGCACGAGCACCACCGAGACGACATCCCAGGGGATCGTGAAATCGACCATCACGCCATCAGAGATGTCGCCGCTGCTGAAAAGATTCCGCGCCAGCATCAGGCCCATGCCGCCGCCGGTCAGCACGCCGAGCAGCACCACGAACGCCGTTTCGATCATGAACGAGAGCGACACCAGGCTCTGGCGGAAGCCGAGCGCCCGGATGACACCGATCTGTTGGCGGCGTTCCACGACGTTGCGGAACGCGATCACCCCGATAGCGGCGACACCGACGACCAGGCCAAGGCCCATGAAGCCCTGGATGAGGTAGAGGAACGAGCGGGCGGTCGACTGGTTGTCTTCCAGTTCCTTCTGGATCGACACCGCCTGCACGCCCTTGGTCAGCAGGCTCGATTCGATTTCGTTCGCCAACGCCTGACCATCATCGCCGTTCGCAAGGTGCAGGTAGAAGTTGGTGAAGCCGCGGTTGCCGTGATAGATGGCGTCGGTCACCGTGCGTGGCGCGTAGAGACCGATCATCGAGGTGAGCTGCGAATCGATGATGCCGATGATCGTCACCTGGGTCGATTCCCCGGTGATCGGATCGAGCAATTCCACCTGGAAGGGGACAAATTGATCCCCCTCGTAGGTCAACATCGCTCCGAGGCCAGGGACGGTGAATCCGTTGGCGCCAGTGGCGAATTCGATCGAACTGTCGGCCACTGCCACCGGCTGACCGCTGTTCAGCGCCTCGATGATGGCTTGATCGCTGTCGTAGCCGACGGCCCGATCCTGGAAGAGCCAGTCGGTCGAGGAGATGTACGACTCGTCCATCCCGTAGACCCCGAAGGTCGTCCACTCATCGGCGCCGACGAGGCGAGCTTCGGTGGCGCCGAGCAGCGGGGAGTCGACGGCGCCGACCGCGGTGACATTGGTGGTGTCGATGCCCTGCGCCTGCAGCTCAGCTTCGAAGTCATCGATCGGGTTCGTGAGGCCGGCCTGGGCGCGCACGGTCCAGCCGGCGGCGGCGCGATCACTCAGGAAAGCCTGGGTGAGGTTCTCGTTGATCGTCGCCATCATCACCAGCGAGAAGATGATCAGGCTGAACATGGCGATCGTCATGCCGGTGCGGGAACGGGCGGCGCCCGGGTAGGCGACGGCGGTGCGAACAGCCGGAAGCTTCGAGCGGAAGAGGCCGCCGAGCCGGCTGGTGAGCGCGAGCAGGATGTCGAGATTCTGCACGATCACCACGGTCGAACCGAGCACCAGGAAGATGCCGGAGACGAAGAAGAGTTCCATGTCGCCTTCGTAGACGCCGAAGATGCGGTTGAAGAGCGAATCAGGCAGCAACCAGAAGACGACGATGAAAAGCCCGGCCGCCGTCGAGATCAGGCGGGACGGAATGCCGAAGAAGCGGGTGATCAGCAGGATGCCGAAGGGCCAGAGGCTCATGCCGGTGCCGAACATCATCATGCTGTCGCCGGCGCCGAGGCTCATCAGCACGCCGAGTGCGGTCAGCAGGATGCCGAAGATCAGCACCCGCGGGCGGCGGCGGTGGCTCGACTCATCGGGAAGATCACGAATGGCGCTGACAATGTTGAGCCGGCTGATGCGGAACGAACCGACCACAACGGCGAGGAAGGTGATCACGACGCCGAGGCAGTAAGCGATGATCAGGCTCTGCGGCCGCACCAGCGGTTCGATCGTGATCTCATCTCCCAGCACGCGGCCCATGATATTGGTGATGCCGAGCGAGATCAGCACGCCAAGCGCGGATCCGACCAAACCGGAGAGCAGCGCGTAGCCGGTGCCTTCGGCGATGAACTGCTGGACGAGCTGGAGCCGGCGGGCGCCGACCGCGCGCGCCATCCCCATCTCGGCCCGGCGCTCGGCGGCGAGCATCGAGAAGATGAGCACGATCAGCAGCACGCCGACCGCCATCGAAAAGAGCCCCATCACGATGAAGATGGAGGTGAAGGCATTGGAGAGGACCTCAGCGAACCCGACGAGATCCTCCTTCATGGTCACGATGCCGAGTTGTTGACCGGCAAGCGCCGGCTCGAGCGCGGTCACGACGTTGTCGCTGAGATCCTCCGCGCCCCGCACGCCGCCCCGGTTGGAGATCAGGATGGCGCTGTAGCTGCCTTCGGCCTGGAAGATCTGCTGCAGTTCAGCGAGTGGCACCACCATGCCCGGCGTGCCGGTTTCCACGCTGCCGGCGATCACCTGATCGCGCGCGATATCCGCCACCGTGAAGGAAAAGGGCTGTCCCTGCCAGGTGATCGTGACGGTATCACCGATGCTGGCATCGAGCTTCTCCGCCATCTTTTTGGTGATCACTGCCTGCCCGTCCTGAACGGTCGAGAAATCGATCGTCGAACCGTCGGCAGCGATCAGCCCACCGAACGCCTCCATGTCCTCGGCGCGCATGCCGGAGATGCTGACCTCGGGTTCGCCCAGCCCGGTCGTTTCGTTGAGGATCGGGACGAAGGCGAGCAGCGCCGGGGCCACGCCGTCAACATCGGGATTGCCGGCGAGCGCCTCCTGGACCAGGCCGAGCGTTGAATCCGGGATCGGGTAATTGATCGCATTGACGATGTTGGCGTCGTCCGGATCGGTGCTGAACACCACGATTTCGTCGGTGTGACCCAGGATGTTGTAAATCTCGGCGTTCGCCGAGTTATTCAAGGTATCGCCGGTGGTCATCGCCGCCGAAATGATCAGCGTCGAGAGCATCAAACCGACCACGATCAGGATTGTTTGCGCCTTGCGGCGGGGAATGTTGCGCACGCCCATCTTGAAGATCACCGGGCGCCGCAACGCCACCCAGAAGGCGATCAACAGACAGAAGACGAGCAGAACGGAGAGCACGACCATGATCGAGGTCGTGGGAATTCCAAAGATTTCATTCATTGCCGGGATGCTCCTCCCTCGCGCCGCCTCGTTGCGGCGCTCCCCTCACGAACGTTGGAAACGGATTATTGGCTGACGATCTCGCCGTCACGCATCTGGACGATGCGCTGGCACGATGCGCCGACCGAGTGATCGTGGGTAACGATCACGATCGTCAGGCCCTGGGAGCGGTTGAGCTCGAGCATGAGTTCGATGATCTCACCGGCGGTCTTCGAATCGAGCGCACCGGTCGGCTCATCGGCCCAGACGATGGCGGGATCGTTGACGAGGGAACGGGCGATGGTGACGCGCTGGCGCTGACCGCCAGAGAGTTCGGCCGGCCGGTGCTTCGCCCAGCGATCGAGTCCGACGTTCGCCAGGGCGGCCATCGCCTTTTCGCGAGCCACCTTCGGCCGGGTGCCGGAAACGAGCAGGGGCAGTTCGACATTCTCGACCGCGCTCAGCACCGGCAGCAGGTTGTAGACCTGAAAGATGAAGCCCATGCGCCTGGCGCGGTAATCGGTGCGGGTGTTGTCGTTCATCGTCGAGAGGTCTTGCCCCTCGATGAAGACGCGGCCACTTGAGACATCATCGAGTCCTGAGAGGCAGTTCAGCAGGGTCGTTTTGCCGCAACCGGAGGGACCCATCACCCCGACGACCTCGCCGGGCAGGATATCGAGCGAGACGCTTTTGAGCGCATCGAACCGGGCCTTGCCGGTGTCGTAGGTCTTCACGACCTGCTCCGCCCGCACGATGGCGGGGCGGGATTTGGGGGTGACAATCGTGGCGCGGTTGAGCTCGACACCGAGTGTTGCAGTCATGGCTTCTCCTGGCCGTGGGTGCCGATCTGGCCGCATTGCCGATCGGCGTGCTGCTGCGTTCCGCCCCGGAAACCGCGATCGTTTCCGGCGCTACGGAACACCTTAGGGGCTTCGCGGGGGCAGGTCAATCGTTGCGCGCACCCCGAAGCGGCATTTTCTGGCACGCCGAACGGTGCACTGGGGGATATCCCCCAGCGCCCGGGCGAGCCGGGATTATTCGTGGAGATTGCCACCCGGCGCGACGATGCCGCGCTCGATGGCAAAGAGCACCGCCTGGGTGCGGTCACGAACGTTGATCTTTCGGAAGAGCGTGGAGAGGTTGTTCTTGACGGTGCTTTCCGCGAGGCCGGTGCGATCCGAAATCTGGCGATTGCTCAAACCGGACGCCAGCAATTCCAGGAAGAGCCGATCGCGCGCCCCGAGGTGATCCTCGCGCTTGTTGTTCAGGTTCTCCGGCCAGGCCATCTTGCGG
The DNA here is from genome assembly GCA_020849415.1 of Thermomicrobiales bacterium. Lineage (GTDB taxonomy): Bacteria > Chloroflexota > Chloroflexia > Thermomicrobiales > UBA6265 > JADLGF01. Next base: position 292 of record JADLGF010000066.1, on the reverse strand, counting down.
TATTCGGCCATCACCACCGGAGTCAGGAGCGGATCGATCCAGGAACCCCCCATATCGGTTGCCTCGATCGCCCGGATGACATCATCGATGCCGGAAGAGTGGGTGAGATAGCCGTTGGCGCCCGCTTTGATCAGCTTCACGAGGTCGAAGGTAGGCTCGATCGCGATGATCACGATAATCCGCGCTTCGGGAAAGGCCGCTTTGGTCGCCGCGATGGCGTCCCCACGGTCGCGTTCTTCCGGGCCGGTGAGATCGATCAGCACCACCGCCGGGTTCGACCCCGCGAAATCGC
>JADLGF010000065.1 GCA_020849415.1 Thermomicrobiales bacterium | reverse complement strand
CCGGCGATGTTGTAGAGCACGCCGGTCGCGCCCTGGATATCCATCTCCAGCAGCGGCGAGGAGATCGCCTGCCGCGCCGCATCGGCGCAACGCGATTCGCCCGAACCGGTGCCGATCGCCATCAACGCCGAGCCGGCGTCGCTCATGATCGTCTTCACGTCGGCGAAGTCGAGGTTGATCACGCCCGGCTTGGTGATGAGATCGGAGATACCGGCGATACCCTGCCGCAGCACGTCATCCGCCATCTGGAACGCTTCCGTCAGTGGCGTGCGCGGATCGACCATGTGAATCAACCGCTCGTTCGGAATCGTGATCAGGGCATCGACCTGCTCGCGCAGGTTGTTGATGCCATCCTCGGCCGAACGACGCCGGCGCGAGCCCTCGAAATCGAACGGCTTGGTGACCACGCCGACCGTGAGCGCCCCCGCCGCGCGGGCGAGCTTGGCGATAACCGGCGACGCACCGGTGCCGGTGCCGCCGCCCATGCCGGCGGTGATGAAGACCATGTCGGCATCGCGCACCAGTTCGGCGAGCATGTCGGCGCTCTCTTCGGCGGCACGTCCGCCGACCTCAGGCCGGCCGCCGGCGCCGAGGCCGCGCGTAATCTTGTCGCCGATTCGCACTGCCACTTCGGCGTGGCTGTTCAGCAGCGCCTGGGCATCGGTGTTGACCGCGATGAATTCGATCCCGGTCACGCCCGAATTGATCATCCGGTTGACCGCGTTGCTGCCGGCGCCGCCAACCCCGATCACGGTGATCCGGGCGAACGACGACTGCAGGTCATCGAAGTACGTGGGATACGGATCGCTCACATCACCAATCCCGGCCGTAGGGGAAACGCCAGGCGCCGCCTGGTTCACCGGCGGCGTGGTTCCGTTGTGATCCCGGCTCCCCCGCCCGGCTCCCTGGCGCTGTCCCTGGAAATCCATACTCGTTACCATCCCGTCAGGCGAGCGCCCATCGGCGCTCCAGCCAGTTCATTCGAATGCTCGCGATCCCGATTTGCGAACGTACGCAAGTGTATCAAACAAGTGTACGCCCCTCATATCCCGAGGGAAAGAGCGGCTTTACGCAAAAAGTTTACACATCTGACCCGATCGTCCCAAACGGCCGGCCACCGAATCCGTAGCCCAACATCAGGCGCCGATCCCACCACGTGTAGAAGGAATTACTTAACCGGTGTAGGGGAGGGTCTTATGCCCTCCCGCGGTCGCCCGCAGGCGACCGTCTCGTCGCACCAAGCCGACTTTTCATTTTGAACTGATCCGAGTCGCACGGGGTAGACCGTCGCCTGCGGGCTACCGGGAGGGCATAAAACCCTCCCCTACAGATTCGGTTGGGTCGTCACGGTTCGCGGCGGGTGGGGCGGCGTTCTCCGGCGCGTTCGAGGGCGAGGCGCAGCAGTTCGCGCACGAGGTCCGGCAGCGACAGGCCGGTCGCCTCCCAGAGTTTCGGGTACATGCTGATCGAGGTGAAGCCCGGGATCGTATTGACCTCGTTGATCAGCAGCCGGCCGGTTTCCGTTTCGAGGAAGAAATCGACCCGCGCCATCCCGGCCAGGTCGAGCGCCTTGAATGATGCGATCGCGATCTCCTGCATCCGCGCCAGCTGCTCCGGTTCGAGCTCGGCCGGTATGATCGACTGGCTGCGATCATCGATGTATTTGTCGTTGTACGAGTAGAACTCGTCGCCCGGGACGATCTCGCCCGCCACCGATGCGATCGGCGTTTCGTTGCCGAGCACCGACATCTCGAGTTCCCGGCCGATCACGCCCCGCTCGACCACGATCCGCCGGTCGAAAAAGGCGGCGTCATCCATCGCCTTGGTGAGTTCGCCGGCGTGGCGCACCTTCGACACCCCGACGCTCGATCCGAGATTAGCCGGTTTCACGAAGCAGGGATAGCCGAGATCGGTTTCGATTCGTGCCTGCACCGCGGCGGGATCGGCGCGCCACTCGTTGCGGGTGACGAGCAGCCACTCGGCCAGGTCTATCCCCTCCGCCTCGAGCAGTCGCCGCGCGACCCCCTTATCCATCGCCACCGCCGAGCCGAGCACGCCGGCCCCGACGTACGGCACGCCGATCAGTTCGAACAGGCCCTGAATCGTGCCGTCCTCCCCCATCGGGCCGTGCAGCACCGGGAAAACAATGTCGATCTCCTGCTGCACCAGCGATGGCACCGCCAGTGCGCTCGAAGAGCCGGTCGGCGGCGGCGCGGTTGCGCCATCGGCAAGGTGGAACATCGGCGAAGCATCGCTGAGCGCCGCGAGTGGATCGCCCTGCGTCAACCACTGGCCGTCGCGGGTAATGCCGATCTTGACGACCTCGTACTCAGCCGGATCGAGCGCGCCGATGACGGTGTTGGCCGATCGCAACGAGACATCGTGCTCGTCTGATTGCCCGCCAAAAATGACGGCGACGCGAATTTTTCGTTTTCCTTCCGGCTGGCCGGCGCTCATTCAGGCTCTCCCAGGTCTTCGATTTCGGTGTGCAATTCGACGCCGAAGCGGTCGCGAACGGTTTGCTGGGCGGTGGCGATCAGCTCGCGCACCTGCGCGGCGGTGCCACCACCCTCGTTGACGATGAAATTGGCGTGCACGGTCGAAAAGCCGACCGGCCCGATCATGAATCCCTTGAGACCGGCATCCTCGATCAACTTGCCGGCGTAGTGCGGGTAGGGATTGGCGAAGGTCGAGCCGCCGCAGGCGCCGGTGGGTTGCGTCCGGTCCCGGAATTCCGCGTGATGATCGGCGAGCGCGAGCAGCTCGGCGCGATCCCCCTTCGGTAGCAGCATCGACACCTCGAGCACGATGTAGCGGCGGGGCCGGGGCATCGCCTTGATCGCGGTGTAGCGGTAGGCCGATTCCAGCCAGGTCCCCGGGTGCGTTTCGATGCGTCCGGTCTCGAGATCGAGGACCGTCACCGTTTCAAGGTGATCCTTCATCTCGGTGCCATGGGCGCCAGCATTGTTCACCGTCGCGCCGCCGATCGTGCCGGGCAGGCCGACACCCCAATCGAGGCCGGCCCAGCCGAGGTTCGCCGCCGCGCGCCCGGTCCAGGTGAGTGGCGCCTGGGCGCCCACGGTGAACCGGGCCTGATCGCCCAGTTCCTCGACCTTGAGCAGGTTCTCGGCGCGATCGCCCGGCGTGCGAGAGCAAATCACAAGCCCACGTAAGCCGCCGTCGGGGGCGAGCAGGTTGCTGCCGCCGCCGAAGATCGTCACTGGCAATCGTTCCGCGTCCGCCCACTCCAGCGCCGCCAGCATCGCCGCGCGGTCGGCCGCCAGGACCAGATAGTCGGCCGGCCCGCCGATTCGCCAGGTCGTGCGGATCGACAACGGAGCGTCCGTGAAGAGCTTCACGTCCGGCTTGGTAGGCAGCGCCAGCGGGGGTGACCCTCTCATCCCTCTTCGCCCCTGAGCAGCGCCAGCAGGCGCGGACCGAGCTGGGTGACATCGCCGGCGCCAAGGGTCAGCACCACGTCACCGGGCGCGACCAGATCAGCGAGACGCCCGGCCATTTCAGCCGGGGTGGCGGCACGAAGCGCACCGTCCGGAATCAGGGCGGCGATGTCGTCGCTGCTGATCCCGAGGTCGTTCGTTTCGCGGGCGGCGTAGATATCGAGCAGGCCGATCCGATCCGCCATCGAGAGCGCCGTCGGCCAATCGTCGAGCAGCGCCCTGGTCCGGCTGTAGGTGTGCGGTTGAAACACCGCCCAGAGTCGCCGGCCGGCGAAGCGATCGCGCGCGGCGGCGATCGCCGCCCGGATTTCGGTCGGATGGTGCGCGTAATCGTCGATCACCGTCACGCCAATCACGTCGCCCTTGAATTCGAACCGTCGCCCCACCCCGGCGTAGGCCGCAAGACCACGCGTGGCGACGTACGGATCGATCCCCAGCGCATGCAGTGACGCCATCGCGGCCAAGGCGTTGAGCGCGTTGTGCTTGCCCGGCACCTGCAACCGCAGGGCGACATCGTGACCCTCCGGCGTGATCACGCGCCAATGCACGCCGGCCGGAATCAGCCGCCAATCGGCCCGTTCCGATTCGCCGAACCAGGCGATGTTTGCCGGCCATTTGAAATCAGGGTCGCTCAGCAATCGCTGGCAACCGGCGTCGTCCGCCGACATCACCAGCGTGCCATTGGCGCGAATACTCTCGACAAAACGGCAAAAAGCGCGATCGTAATCGGATTGATCGCGAAAGATATCGGGGTGATCGAATTCGACATTGGTGATCACCGCCACGTCGGGCGTCAACTCGAGGAACGAGTAGTCGTACTCATCGGCCTCGGCCACCATTACCGGTCCCTCGCCCGGCGCGGCGTTGACACCGCTGGCCGCGACGACCGCCCCGACCGCGTAACTCGGATCGTGTCCGAGTTCGAGCAGCGCGGTGGTGATCATGCCGCTGGTGGTCGATTTGCCGTGCGAGCCGGCCACCGCCACGCAGGTGCGGG
>JADLGF010000064.1 GCA_020849415.1 Thermomicrobiales bacterium | reverse complement strand
TGCTGGCGCGATCGGGGTTGATCCAGGTGGCGCGCTTTGCGCCCCACTCCTTGCTCAGCAGGGTGTGGAGTGGAGTGTCGCCGAACTTCGGATCGACCGCGTAGCCGAGCCGGTCGGCATAGGCGAGTTTCTTCGCCTCAACCAGCGTGTGAATGCCATCCGCTCCGTGCGCGAGTTCACCGTACGCCTCGACCGTGTTGTGCTCCATCAGGTGAATCAGTCCCTGGGAGGGAATGCCGGTCTGGTAGAGCGAAAAACCGCGGTAGGTGGTGCTGATCGGCGGCGTGACCACCGTTTCGTGGCCGGCGAGATCGTCGGCCGAAAGCTGACCGCCGACCGCCTGCACGCCATCGGCGATGCGCCGGGCAAGATCGCCCCGGTAGTAGCTTTCCGGTCCTTCATCGGCAATGATCTGGATCGTGCGGGCGAGATCGGTCTGCTTGAAGATCTCCCCTTCCCGCCACGTCTTCTCTTCCGGGAAGAAGACGGAGCGTGAACCGGGGTATTGCATGAGCAGGCCGGCATTCATGTTGATGGCGGCGGCGCCATCCCGCGTCAACGGATAGCCGTTGCCAGCGTGGCCGATGGCGTGCTGCGCGAGTTCCGCGAACGACTTGGTGCCGAAATCGCCCAGCATCCGGAAGTAGCCATCGATCAGGCCGGGAACGCCGATCGCCAACGGCCCCTGATACGGCATCTTCGTGCCGCCCTCGGCGCCGGCCGCGCGCATCATCTCGACCGTCGCGGAACGGGGCGCGATGCCACTGCCGAGGTACGACACCGGCGCCCGGCCCGGCTTGCTGACAATGGCGAAGATGTCGCCGCCCCAGCCGCACATCTCCGGCATGGTCACGGCGGCCACCGCCGCCGCCGCAATCGCCGCGTCGACCGCGTTGCCGCCCCGTTCGAGTGCATTGAGCCCGGCCGCGGTCGCGAGCGGATGCGCCGTCGCCACCATACCGCCGGTCGAATAGCGGGGACTCTCGATGCGCCGCGTCCAGTCTTGTTCGGCGCGCTCGGCGCCCGGGAATCCGATGGTGCTCATGGAGCCTCCTCGATCGACATGCGGTGGTCGCCGGCCGGAGCGGAGACCGTCAGGATCAGATAGACGATTTAACCACAGTTTCGGTTCGCCGGACGCCGGGACCCGGATCGGCAGTGACGCACGTCCGGCAACAATTCGCCCCGGCCCGACCGTTTATCCTCCACTTATGGAATCGTCCGCCCTCTCGGCGCCGCTGATCGCGACGCACAATCTGACCAAACGCTACGGTGAACACCCGGCTCTGACTGAGGCGAACATCACGGTGCCGGCCGGAACCATCTACGGCTTTCTGGGGCCCAACGGCGCTGGAAAGACGACGTTCATCCGGCTGTTGATGGGGTTCATCCAGCCGACCAGCGGTTCCGCCGCCATGTTCGGGTACGACACCTGGCGGCACGGGGTCGAGGCGCGGCAGGAGGTCGGGTACCTCGTGCCGGCCAGCGGTCTCTACCCCGATCTTTCCGGTTCCGATCAACTCGATTACGCCGCCAAACTCTCCCGCCAGTCGCCGGTGCTGCGACGTCAGGTGCTCGACGCGCTGGAACTAAGCGATACCGCCCTGAATCTCAAGCTCGGAACCTACTCGAAGGGGATGCGCCAGAAACTGGCGCTCACCGCCGCCATGCAGGGCGATCCGGCGTTGCTGATCCTCGACGAACCTACCGATGGGCTCGATCCGCTCATCCAGCGCAATTTCGAGGAGTTGCTGCGCTCGATGCGGGATCGCGGCCGCACCATCTTCATGTCGAGTCACGATCTGGCCGAGGTCGAGCACGTCTGCGAACAGGTGGCGGTGGTGCGCGCGGGGCGGATCGTGGCCGAGGAGCGGATCGCCGATCTCCAGCAGCGCCACGCCAGCCGCGTTTCGATCCGGTTTCATGGAGCGGTCCCGGCCGGCATTGATACAGTTCCCGGCGTCAAGGTCGACGATATTCGGGATTCGCAGGTCGATCTGCTTGCCACCGGTGACCCAAATCCGCTGCTCAAGTTCGTGGCGAATCACCCGGTCGATGAAATCCTGATCACCCGCGCCAGTCTCGAGGACATCTTCATGACCTACTACGAGGGGGGCGCGTGAGCAGCGTGATTCTGATGACGCGCCGCACGCTGAAGCGCGGCCTGGCGGGCACCCTCTTCCTCATGCTCGGTGTCTTCATCTTCGAATTCGTGCAGCCGCTGGTGGCCGATTCGATGGGCGGCGGCGAGGGGCTCGCCGTCATGCTCGAGCGGCTGCCACCCGCGTTCCAGAATGTGATCCAGGCCCAGCCCGAGTTCATCGCCATGTCGGGATTGGCCGGCTATCTCTCGATCGGTTTCACGCACCCACTCTTCTTCGTGATGACCAGCGCGGCGCTCGTTTCGCTGATCGGGCGGTCGATTGCCGGCGAGATCGAGAGCGGCGCGCTGGAATTGGCGATCGCGCGCCCGGTTTCGCGGTCGAGCGTCTACCTCTCCCGGTTGCTCGCGACTGGTGTCACGATCGGGCTGCTCATCGCGGCTGCGATCGCCGGACTCACCACCGGGGTGCTGCTCGGCAATCCGGACGGTGAACTCGCCTGGCGGCACCTGATCGAGGTGTCGGTGATCACAGCACTACTCCTGGCGGCCGTCGCCGGGGTCACCCTGGCCCTGACCGCCGCGAGCGATACCACCAGCCAGGCAGTTGGCCGGG
>JADLGF010000063.1 GCA_020849415.1 Thermomicrobiales bacterium | reverse complement strand
CGAACACACATCTCATTTCGGGCGGACGCATCATCGACCCGGCCAACGGGTTCGATGCCGTCGGTGATCTCCTGATCCGGAACGGAAAAATCGCCCAGGTCGGCGGCACAATCGAGGCGGACGACGCGGAACGGTTCGATGCCACCGGGCTGGTGGTGACGCCGGGATTGATCGATCTCCACGTGCATTTCCGCACGCCCGGCTTCGAGGAAAAGGAAACGATCGCCACCGGCACCGCGGCGGCCGCGGCGGGCGGATTCACCGCCGTCTGCTGCATGCCGAACACGCGGCCGGCGCTCGATTCAGTCGAAACGCTGCGGGAGTTGAACGCCACGATCGCGCAAGATGGGCTGGTGCGCGTCTTTCCGATCGCCGCCATCTCATCCGGCCGGATGAGCGAGCAGGCGGTCGATTTCGACGCCCTGGCGGCCGAAGGGGCAATCGGCTTCTCCGATGACGGCGATTCCACCCGCGACAGCAAGATCATGCGCGCGGCGCTCGAAGCCTCGATCCGGCTCGACAGACCGGTCATGGTTCACTGCGAAGACTGGACGCTGCTCGGCGGCGCCATGAACGAGGGCGAGGTCAGCCGCCGGCTCGGCATCGGCGGCATTCCTGCCGAGGCGGAGGAGATCATCCTCGCCCGCGATATCCTGCTCGCCGCCCTGACCGGCGGCTGGCTGCACGCGCTGCACGTCAGCACGGCGCGGGGGATCGAGATGATCCGGCAGGCGAAAGCGGCCGGCGTCAACGTCACCGCCGAGGTCATGCCACACCACCTGGTGATGAGCGACGATTGGGTCGCGGGCGATCGCACGATGCACAACACCAACGAAGCGCCGGGGGCACCGGGCCAGCCGGGCGATCCGAACACCAAGGTCAATCCGCCGCTTCGGCCGGTGGCTGACACGGCTGGACTGCTCGAAGCGCTGCGGGCTGGTCATTTCGACATCATCGCCACCGATCACGCGCCGCACGCCTTCCCCGAGAAGGGCGGCTCGACCTTCGAGAAGGCGGCGATGGGCATGAGCGCGCTCGAACTGGCGCTGCCGACCATGCTGGCGCTCGTTCGCGCCGGTCACCTTTCGCTCAACGAGGTCATCCAGCGGCTGACGATCGAGCCGGCGAAGCTGCTGCGCAAGCCGCTCGGCACACTCTCGGTCGGGGCCGACGCCGACGTTTGCATCTTCGACCCGGAGGAGCGCTGGCAGGTCACGCCCGAAACGCTTCGTACAAAGAGTCCGAATACTCCCATGCTCGGCATGACGCTCCAGGGTCGTGTCCGCCGTACACTCGTCAATGGAGAGGAGCGCCACCGTGCCTGAGGCGGTCAAGACAACGAAACGCTACCGGCCCGCTAGCGATGCGGCCTTGGCGCTGGAAGATGGAACCGTGTTCCGCGGCAAGGGCTTCGGCGCCGAAACAGACAGCGCCGGCGAGGCGGTCTTCACGACCACCATGACCGGTTACCAGGAGGTCTGCACCGATCCCTCGTTCAAGGGTCAGATCGTTTGCATGACCTACCCGCTGATCGGCAACTACGGGGTGACCCCGCTCGATGAGGAATCGCGCCAGCCCTGGATCAGCGGCCTGATCGTCCGTGAGATCAGCGAGATCGCCAGTAACTGGCGGGCTGAAGGCACGCTCGATGACTACCTGAAAACCCACAACATTCCGGCAATCAGAGGGATCGATACTCGCGCCCTGACCCGCCACATCCGCACCGCCGGCGATATCCGCGCCGCGCTTGTGCGCAACGCCGCGGGGCTCTCGGACGAGGAACTGGTCGAGCGCGCAAAATCGGCGCCGTTGCCGGGCGATTCCGACGTCGTCTCGACCGTCGCCGGCGATGGCATCGAACAACTCGGCGATCCGAGCGGACCGCACGTCGTCGTGGTCGATTGCGGCGTCAAGCGGAACATCGTGCGCTCGCTGGTCAACCGCAAGGCCAGGGTGACGATCGTGCCCTACGGCACGCCCTTCGCCGATATCGCCGCGCTCGAACCGGACGGTGTCATCTTCTCGCCCGGCCCTGGCGATCCCGCCAATCTCGACAGCGGGCTCGATGTCGTGCGCTCGGTGCTCGATGCGGAGCTGCCGTACTTCGGCATCTGCCTCGGTCACCAGCTGCTCGCTCGCGCCATTGGTGCTGACACCAGCAAGCTGAAGTTCGGCCATCGAGGCGGCAATCAGCCGGTTCGCGACCAACGCAGCGGCAAGGTGGCGATCACCGCCCAGAACCACAGCTTCCAGGTAATGGCCGATACCCTGCCGGCCGGTGATGAGTGGCAGGCGGCGTTGATCAATCTGAACGATGGTAGCGTCGAGGGGCTGGCGCACCGGGACCGTCCGGTGATCTCCGTCCAGTTCCACCCCGAGGCGGCCCCTGGTCCGCACGATAGCAGCTACCTCTTCGACCGGTTTCTGGAAATGATCGCGTCCGGCACCCAGGCGCCGGCGTTGGAGAACCGCTAAGTGACTGACCAGGCGATCAAGAGTGTGCTCGTCATCGGCTCCGGCCCGATCGTGATCGGTCAGGCGGCGGAGTTCGATTACGCCGGAACGCAGGCCTGCCAGGCGCTGCGGGAAGAGGGCATTCGCACCATTCTCGTCAATTCCAATCCGGCCACGATCATGACCGACGAGGATATCGCCGATGCGGTCTACATCGAACCGCTGACGCCCGATGTCATTCGCCGTGTGATCCAGCGCGAGCGTCCGGACGGCCTGCTGCCGACCCTTGGCGGCCAGACCGGCCTGAACCTGGCGGTACGGGTTGCTGAGCTCGGCATTCTCGATGAGTACGGTGTGAAACTGCTCGGCACGCCGCTGAGCGCGATCCAGCAGGCAGAGGACCGCGAACTCTTCAAGGAGTTGCTCATCCGGTTGGAAGAGCCGGTGGTCGAAAGCGCGATCGTGCACAACCTCGAAGAGGCGCGTGCCTTCGTGGAGCAGGTGCCGTTACCGCTGGTGATCCGGCCGGCCTACACGCTCGGCGGTTCAGGCGGCGGCGTCGCCTCTACCCCCGAGGAACTTGAGCGGATCGTCGCGTCCGGTCTTAACGCCAGCCCGATCCACCAGATTCTGCTCGAGAAGTCGCTGACCGGCTGGAAAGAAATCGAGTACGAAGTGATGCGGGACGGCAACGGCACCTGCATCACGATCTGCAACATGGAGAACTTCGACCCCCTCGGCGTTCACACCGGCGACAGTATCGTGGTGGCGCCGAGTCAGACGCTCTCCGATCACGAGTACCAGATGCTGCGCACCTCGGCGCTGAAGATCATCAGCGGTCTCGGCATCGAGGGTGGCTGCAATATCCAGTACGCGCTCGATCCCGACTCGTTCGAATACGCGGTGATCGAGGTCAATCCGCGCGTCAGCCGGTCGTCGGCGCTGGCATCGAAGGCGACCGGCTACCCGATCGCGCGCATGTCAGCCAAGATCGCCATCGGCAAGCGGCTCGACGAGCTGATCAATCCGGTCACGAAGAAGACCACCGCCGCGTTCGAACCGGCGCTCGACTACATCGTCACCAAGATCCCGCGCTGGCCGTTCGACAAGTTCTCCAAGGCCGAACGCACGATCGGCACCCAGATGAAGGCGACCGGCGAAGTGATGGCGATCGATCGCAGCTTCGAGGGTTCCCTGCAGAAGGCAGTGCGATCGCTCGAAACTGACGCCAAGAACCTGCTCTGGGAGAACGGCACGTGGTCGGACGCCGAGTTGCGCGAGATGATCAAGCGGCCGAACGATCTCCGGCTATTCGTGGTCATGTCGGCGCTCCGTCGCGGCGTTTCGATTGAGGAGATCTGGGAACTCAGCAAGATCGATCGCTGGTTCCTGACCAAGCTGGCCGGCATCGTCGAACTGGAACGGGCGCTGGCCGCGGCCGATCCGCTCGATGGCGAACTCCTCTGGCGCGCCAAGCGGGCCGGCTTCTCGGACGATCAGATCGGCGCCCTGCGCGGTGAGCCCGGCGCGGCGATTCGCGAACTCCGCGATGAGTTCGGTATGTGGCCGGTCTACAAGCTGGTCGATACCTGCGCCGGCGAATTCGCCTCCGCCACGCCCTACTACTACTCCACCTACGAGGAAGAGGATGAGGCCCCGGCGATCGAGGGCGAGCGGGCGTTAGTGGTTGGCTCGGGTCCGATCCGGATCGGGCAGGGGATCGAGTTCGACTACTGTTCCGTCCACTCAGCCAAGGCGCTGCACGCCGCCGGACTCTCCTCGATCATCGTCAATTCGAACCCGGAAACGGTCTCGACCGATTTCGACGCCTCCGACCGGCTCTACTTCGAGCCGCTCGACGCCGAAAGCGTGCACGAAATCCTTCGCCATGAGCAGGGCGAGAACTTCGAGCGGGAAATGCCGCCGGTGATCGTCCAGTTCGGCGGCCAGACGGCGATCAACCTGGCGGCGCCACTCGACAAGCGGGGCGTCAAGATTCTCGGCAGCGGTCGCGATTCGATCGATCTCGCCGAGGACCGCGAGCGCTTCGAAGCCTTCCTGCGCAATCTCGGCATCCCGCAGCCGCACGGTGCGGCGGTGACTTCACTGCAGGACGCCCAGGCGGTGGCGGAGCGGATCGGCTTCCCGGTGCTGGTGCGCCCGAGCTACGTGCTCGGCGGGCGGGCGATGGAAGTCGTCTACGGTCAGGATCACCTGGCCCGCTACATCCGCAACGCCGCCCAGATGACGCCCGATCACCCGGTGCTGGTCGACAAATACCTCGTCGGCAAGGAAGTCGAGGTCGATGCGATCTGCGACGGCGAGCGGGTGCTGATCCCCGGCATCATGGAGCACATCGAACGGGCCGGGGTGCACTCCGGCGATTCGTTCGCGGTCTACCCGGGGATCAATCTCTTCCCGGCCGAGGTCGAGACGATCGTCGATTACACGACGCGGATCGCGCTGGCGATCGGCGCGCGCGGCCTGATCAACATCCAGTACGTCATCCACAAGGGCCGCATCTACGTGCTCGAGGTCAACCCGCGCTCATCGCGCACGGTGCCGTTCCTGAGCAAGGTGACCGGCGTGCCGATGGTGCGGCTGGCCACGAACATCATGCTCGGCCGGACGCTGGCCGATCAGGAGTACGACGGCGGTCTCTGGCCGCGGCAGCCGCTGGTGGCGGTGAAGGCGCCGGTCTTCTCGATGGCGAAGCTGCGGGGCGTGGAGGTCCACCTCGGGCCGGAAATGAAATCGACCGGCGAGGTGATGGGGATCGATCGCTCGTTCGATTCCGCCTTCTTCAAGGCGCTCACGGCCGCCGGACTGGCGCTGCCAGCGCGCGGCTCGATCCTGCTCTCACTCGCCGATGAGGATAAGAACGATGCGACCGAGATGGTCCACCAGCTGGTCCACCTCGGCTACAAGATCTACGCCACCGAAGGAACGGCCGCCTGGCTGGAGCGCCTGAATCTGCCGGTGCAGATGGCCACCAAGCGGATCGGTCGCGGTCGGCCGAACGTGCTCGATGTGATCCTGAACGGTACGGTCGACGGGGTGATCAACACGCCGGGTCCGGCGGACAAGGAGCTGCTGGACGGGCTGGAAATCCGCCGGGCGGCGGTGGAGCGGGGCGTGCCCTGCATCACGTCGATCGACACCGCCCGGGCTATGCTAAGTGCAATGTCGAAACGAGCGGCGTCGTACACGGTCGAGCCGCTCCCGTCGTACCGGCGGAAAGCATTCGGCTACTAGCCGCACCTGGTGCGGCCCGTTAGCCAGAAACGGGGTCTGCAATGCCGCCGAAACTGTTCCAGAGTGAGATCCTGGCGATCGAGCCGGAGTTGGGCGATGCCAGCCGCGTGACGATCTCCGTCCCGGCCGGCATGGCGAACGAAGTGCGGCCGGGTCAGTTCGTGCACATCCTGCCGCGTGGCGAGGGTACGCTCGATCCGCTGCTGCGGCGACCTTTTTCGGTCATGCGCCCTCGCCCGGAGAATCAGTCGGTCGATATCCTGGTGCGGCCCTTCGGTCGCGGTTCCGGCTGGATCGCCCGGCAGAAGATCGGCGCGAGCCTCGATGTGCTCGGCCTGCTCGGCAACGGTTTCAGCATCAATCCGAGCGCCCGCAACCTGCTGATGGTGGCGGGCGGGGTCGGTGCGGCCCCGCTGGTGATGCTCTCGGAGGAAGCGGTTGAGAAGGGGCTGAACGTCACCTTTCTGATGGGCGGCGCCACGGCCGCGGCGCTCCTGTCGCCCTCCCAACTTCCGGAAAGCGTCGAGTACGTGGTCGCGACCGACGACGGCAGCCAGGGGCACCACGGCTTCGTCACCGATCTGGCGCCGAACTACGTGCCGTGGGCCGACCAGGTTTTCACTTGCGGTCCGGAGATGATGTTCCGGTCGCTCCGGCGCGCGCTCGAACCGCACCGCCTGCACCGGAAACCGCCGATTCAGGTCTCGATGGAACGCAGCATGGCCTGCGGCATCGGCGCCTGTCTCGGCTGCGTGGTCGAGACGAAGAAGGGGATGAGCGCTTCGTGCGTCGATGGCCCAGTGTACGATCTCGATTTGATTGACTGGTAGGGTGAAGGAGGCGATACGATGACGCTCCCCGATATCAGCGTCGATCTGGCGCCGAACAACCCGCGCGAACTGCGGCTGGCCAATCCCGTGATTCCGGCCTCGGGCTGTTTCGGCTACGGGCAGGAATACGCCCACCTGATCGATGTGCAACGGCTCGGCGCCTTTGTCAGCAAGGGGATCACGCCGAAGCCGCGCAGCGGCAATCCGATGCCGCGCATCGTCGAAACCCCCGCCGGTATGCTGAATGCGATCGGCCTACAGAATCCCGGCCTGCGCGATTTCATCAAGAAATACCCGCCGATCTGGAACGACTGGACGGTGCCGGTCATCGTCAACATCTCCGCTGAAACGGTCGAGGACTTCGTCGAAATGGCGGCGACGCTGGACGAGGTGCCGGGCATCGCCGGGCTCGAAGTCAATGTCTCCTGTCCGAATGTGAATGCCGGCGGCTTCTGCTTCGGCTGGGACGCCGATATGACCGCCGAGGTCACCCGCGCGGTGCGGGCGGTGACGACCCTGCCGGTGATCGTGAAGCTGAGTCCGGGCGCCATCGACATCGTCGAGATCGCCCAGGCGGCCGAAGAAGCGGGCGCCGACGCCGTCTCCCTGATCAACACGCTGGTCGGGATGACGATCGACACCCGCCGCCGCAAGCCGATCCTCGCCAACCAGACCGGCGGACTCTCCGGTCCGGCCGTGAAGCCGGTCGCGGTGCGGATGGTCTACCAGGTGGCACAAGGCGTTTCGATCCCGATCGTCGGGCTTGGCGGCATCACGTCGCTCAACGACGCGCTCGAATTCTTCATGGCCGGCGCCAGCGCGATCCAGGTCGGCACGGCGATGTTCGTGCAACCGACGATCGCGATGGACCTGATCGATCAGCTCCCGGTCTGGCTGCAACAGCAGGGCTGCGAGTCGCTCGCGGACATCATCGGCTCGGCCAATCCACGCTTCCGCGCGAAGCTGGCGGTTGAAAGCGCGGAGTCGGCGGCGGTTTAATTGACGCTCGTCCCGATCGCCTCGTAAGATCACCGATTGGGTGCGGTGGAAGTGACCGCCGCGCAACGTGAAACGGGGAACGTCATGCACGAACGTGTTCTCGAAGCCCTCAAATCGGCCGGCGCGCTGAAGACGGGCCACTTTCTCCTCGCCTCGGGCCGGCACAGCAATCAGTACGTCGAAAAATTCGATCTCCTGCGTCAGCCGACGGAAACCGTGATCGCGTGCGGCGGTTTCGCCGAGCAGTTCCGGGACGCTGGCATCGATGTGGTGGCGGGTCCGACCACCGGCGGCATCATCCTGGCGTTCGAGACGGCCCGGCAGCTGGGGGTGAACGCCGCCTACGCCGAGCGCGCCACTGACGGCGCCAGCGGCCGCGAATTCCGCCGTGGCACCACCTTCGCGCCAGGGAGCCGGGTGTTGGTGGTCGATGACATCCTCACCACCGGTGGCTCCGTGCGGGAGACGCTGGCGGCGCTGGAGAAGCACGATGTCGAGGTGGTGGCGGTCGGGGTGCTGGTCGATCGCAGCGGCGGCAAGACCACCTTCCCCGGCGTGCCGCTCTTCTCGCTGGTGCAACTCGACATCGAAACCTGGGAAGCCGCTGATTGCCCGCTTTGCGCAGCCGGCGACCCGGTCGTCAAACCCGGCACCACCACCACGATTTCTTTGTAGGGGAGGGCCTTGTTGCACTCCCGCGGTTGCCCGCAGGCAACCGTCTTCGTCCGCCGTGCGGATGATTCCGTTTGAACCCGTCCCGTATCGCGACGGGTTGACCGTCGCCTGCGGGCGACCGGGAGGCCGACAAGGGCCTCCCCTACGAGGTTGGAACGATGCAAAAACGCCCCGATCGCACGTCAGCGATCGGGGCGTTTTGGTGGTGAAGATCAGCTGTACTGGACCTTCTTGCCGGCGTTGGGATCGTTGCCGGCTTCCCACCAGATTTCGGCCTGGGCACCGATGGTCGCGAGCTCGATCTTCGTGTAAACGAGGCCGTCGCGATCCTGCACCGAGAGTTCGTACTCGCTGCTCATCGTAATCGCATCGACCGGGCAGACCTGGGCGCAAAGGCCGCAGAACATGCAACGACCGGAGCGGAGGATGAACTCGCCCAGTTCGCGGTCGCCCTCTTCCGAAGGAACGACGTGCATTTCGAGGCACGAGGTCGGGCAGATCCGGGCGCAGAGACCGCAGGCGACACACAATGGCTCGGACGTCTCCGGATCGGAACGCAGCGACGGCAGACCGCGGAAGCGTGGCGCCATCGGACGCTTCTCCTCCGGGTATTGAATCGTCTGGTGGGGCATGAACAAGCGCCGCATCGTTACGGCAAAGCCCTTCACCTCATCGAACATCTGGTAGCCCCCTTCGGACGGTGCGTCAGCGCGCGACCGGGATGAAACTCGGGTTGATGGTCGCGAAGCCATCCGCGCCGGTGGTCAGGATCGACGCGCCGGGATCGGCGAACGACGTCACCGGTGCGCTCAGGCCGCCACGCTCAAGCCGGGCGTAGTTGACGCCGCCGTAGCTCTCGACCAGCTGGGCGATCTCGTTCATCACCGAACCAGCCGGCCGGGACGGCAGATCGTAACCCATGCGATTGGCAAGCTGCGTGACGATTTCAAGGCTCGATTTCGCCTCACCCATCGCCGGGATCGCCGCGCGGACACGCTGCACGGTGCGATCGAGGCTGGTGAAGGTGCCGTCCTTCTCGAGCGAACTGGCCAGCGGCAGCACGACGTCGGCCTTTTTCGCCAGCGGCGAATCGTAGAGATCGGCCACCACCAGGAACTCGAGCTTGTCGAGCGCATCAAGCAGGCGCGGATTGATGGCCGCTTCCTTGCCGGCGATCGTGCCCTCGATGTACATCGCGGTGATCTCACCCGCGTCGATCGCGTCGATCATCTGCGAGATCGTCTTGCCCTGGGTGGCGGGAAGCGACTGCACCGGCACGAAGCCGTTGCGGGTGCGCGCCCGGGTCGCCCAATGTCTCAGCCAGGCCGATTCGAAGCGGGCGCGAGCGGCGTCATTGCCGACGCTCTCGCCGCCCGGGAAGAGATCAGGCGTCGCTCCCATATCAGTCACGCCCTGGTAGTTGGCGGGGCCGCGGGACGAAAGGACACCGCCACCCGGTCGGCCGAAGTTGCCGGTCAGCAGGGCGAGATTGTTGCAAGCGAGGGTGACATCGGTGGCATCGTCGGCGCGGTGGCCGAGTTCCGGCTTGCCGATGTGCGCGGCGGTGTTGAAGATCATCGAGGCAGGATTGCCATCGCCCGGCTTCTCGGTGCCGCCGGTGGCGTAGATCGCGGCGGCGCGCTTGATCTTCGCGGCCTCGCAGCCGGTTTCGGCTACGACCCGATCGAGATCGTAGCCGGCCAGCGATTCGAGCCACTGGTTGTAGCCCGGCGCCGTGGCCGGCTCGCCGGCGGCGAAACCGAGATCGATGATCTGGCGGGCGATGCCGTTGAGCAGCGTCGTCGTCGTGCCCGGTTTCGGCCGCAGCCAGACTTCGGCGCGCCAGCCGAGCGGGTAGTTGTCCTCGCTGATCACCACCGTCTTCGCTTCGCGGTAGATGCGGGAGTGGTAGAGCCAGTAGGAGGGCACTTTGGTCGTCGAGGTGGCACTCGGACCGACCACGAGGGTCGATTTGATGTCGGTGAAGAATTCCTGCAGGTTGTGGGTGTGCGAAACGTCGCGGCCGAGCGACGCCTTGCTCGCGCGCTCGACGGCGATCTGCGCCTCGTTGAGGTGGCGATCGACGTTGTTGGTGCGCATCACGGCCCGCGTGAAGAGCTGCACCGCGTAGGCCTCTTCGTTGGTGGCGTCCGGCGTCACCAGCGCGGCGAACTTGTCGCCCTGGTGGTGCGCGAAGGCTTCGGCGACCTGATCGATCGCCTCATCCCAGCCGAGTTCGTAGGTGTTGCCATTTTCGGTCAGACGGGGGTAGTAGAGGCGATCGGGGTGCTGCAGTTGCTCGTGGCCCCACTTGCCCGCTTCGCAGGTGTAGCCGTGATTGACGCCCT
>JADLGF010000062.1 GCA_020849415.1 Thermomicrobiales bacterium | reverse complement strand
TGCGCGGCACCGAGATCAAATCGCTGCGCGAGGGCAAGGTGCAGATGAACGAGGCTTATGCCCGCATCGATAACGGCGAGCTCTGGCTTGTCGGCATGCACATCTCCCCGTACACCCACGGCAGCCACTCGAACCACGATCCGGATCGCCCGCGCAAGCTGATGGCGCACCACGCCCAGATCGCGAACATGCGGGCGGAGGTCGAGCAACGCGGGCTGACGCTGGTGCCGCTCAAGCTCTACCTCAAGGGTGGCAAGGCGAAGGTGGAACTGGGACTCTGTCGCGGCAAAAAGCTCTACGACAAGCGCCAGTCCGACTCAGAACGCGAAGCCAAGCGAGATGTGCAACGCGCGCTGCGCGATCGTGGCTGATCCAGCCGCCTCGGCTCACTCCTCGATGAACCGCAGGATGTCCGTTTCCTCGATTGTCGGAACCGGGTTCGCCCCGTTCACCCAGACTTTCGTACGCAGGTCCAGGTAGGTGGCGCGGGCGGAGTCGGCGAATGCAGAGAGCTGGGCGGCGTACCCGAGCTTCGTCTCCTTGTCGTATTGATAATCGTAGAGTTCGATCACCGGCCCCTTGTCCACGACGTAGCTGATCAGCGCCGCGTAGCTCACCCCGAGCCGGCGGCTGCGCAGGAGTACGACATCGCGCGCGCCATCCCGGAACGGCGCCAGAAAGAGAGTGGAGAGATCAGCTTCCACCTTGTCGAGCCAGGCGCCGGCGCGATCGAAGTTTGTCAACGGATCGATGGTTGAGAAGAGGGCAAAATCGTCGTTGCTCGAATGGTTGAGAATCGGCGATTTGTTCGCCATCGGGCTTCCGCCGAAGATGACGCCGAGCTTCCAGGGCTCAGTCCACTCCAGCAAGGTGCCGAAGTGCTCGTTCTTCCACTGGTCGGTCGGCGTGGCGGTCGCTTGGACGTCGTCGTCGCCGGAGCCTGAATCGGTCTTTTCGTGGTCCTGGGCGGCGAGCGCTCGAGCGCCGATCGTCGCGGTTCCCAGGGCGCCGAGGATGGCGGCACGCCGGCTGACGGTACGGGAGATCATGGTTGCGATTCCTCCGAATGGTCCCGGCCACCGATCCAGAGCGGCGGCGCAATGCCAGGAGACTTACCACATCGGTTTGATGCTTCGCGCATCTCACGTCACGGTTCCATCGAAATCGTTGCCCGCGAGTTGACAAAACCCGAACATCTGTGCCATAATCAGCGTGGTTCTGGGGATGTTTGGTTTCGACAGGGCCGGATGTTTGTTCTTTGCGTGCCGAAGCGCCCGAGGCTTCGTAAAAACGGGCAAACCAAGAGATGACAACCGTCAACTCGCCTACGCTGCCTAAGTCACTGACCTCTAGGTAGCGCGTCTCGCCGGATCTGTTCCGCCTGGAACCGGACCGAGGCGCCACTAAGGTGGATGCGATGTGAGAGTCCGCCGATGCGACCACATCCAAGACAGTTCGGCTAACTGCAAACGGAGCCTGTCGTTCGGCGCCGGATGCAGCAGACAAAGGAGCGACTACGCACGTAGCACATGAGCCACTGAACGTTCTGGACGGGGGTTCGACTCCCCCCATCTCCACCGCTCAGGGAAAACCCCGGATCATTCCGGGGTTTTTCCGTTTCACAAGAATGGTTCTTCGAGGAGACTCCACCGATGGTGTACCTGCCGGCACATTTCGAGGAACACGATCTCGCGTTCATGCACCAGATGATCCGCGACTACGGGCTCGGCACGATCGTGACGCTCGCGCCGGATGGGCTGACGGCGAACCACATCCCGTTCGTGCTCGATGCGAAGGCGGGGGATTACGGGCGGCTGCTCGGACACGTGGCGCGCAACAACACGCTCTGGCGTGAACATCGTGAGGATTTGGAGACGCTCGTCGTTTTCCAGGTGACTGACGCCTACGTCACGCCGAACTGGTACCCCTCGAAACGTGAACATGGTTCGGTGGTGCCGACCTGGAACTACGCGGTGGTTCATGTGTACGGCCCGCTGGTCATTCACGACGACCCGAAGTGGATTCGCGGCCAGGCGGGCATGCTGACGAAACAGCAGGAGGCCAACCAGGCGACCCCATGGAAAATGGCCGACGCCCCGCGTGAATACACCGACCAGATGCTCGAACAGATCGTCGGCATCGAAATCCCGATCACTCGCATCATCGGCAAAACCAAAGCCAGCCAAAACCGCACTTCCGAGGACCGCCAGGGCGTGATCGATGGCTTGACGGAGATTCGTGAGATCGCGATGGCGCAGATCGTCGCGCGAGAACTCAATCCAACATAGGGGAACTCCGATGCTAACATTGGACCAAGAGGCGTTCGGAAGGATGGCCACAGATGGCAGAGATACGTGAACTCGTTCTTCTCATCGACAGCGAGATTGACGATGAGTTGACCGCCATCGCGGAGTCGATTGGTCGGGACAAACTGGCATTGGCCCGAGAGGCCCTTCTCGAATGGATCGAAGACCAGGAGGACATTCGAGCTGCGCAGGAGGTCATCGCTCGAAACGAGCCGACAATTGCGTTGGAGGAAGTCGAGCGGATGTTTGGCCTGGAGAGTTGAGTTCACATCATCGGCACTGAAAGAGTTCAGCAAGATCGACCACGTCTGGCAGAAACGGATCACTGCCTACCTCAGAGAAGCGAGTGACCTTCCGAACCCACGAATGCGGGGCAAAGCCCTCACCGGGAATTTCGGTGGTTTGTGGCGCTATCGGATCGGGGACTACCGTGTGGTCTGTCAACTTCACGACGATCTGCTCGTCGTTCAGGTCGTGAGGGTTGCCCATCGTAGTGGCGTATACGATTGAGGTCGCCGGTCCAGAGATCCGGACGGTTCCGAGTCTGTTGCGGCGCTTCGCGGGTCCTGAGCAGGCGTTTTCACGGAGCCGCGCCAACGCTAAAAAAGCTTGTCCAGTTTGCTGAAATCGATGATGGGACGGGGTTCGTCCGCGACGATGTACTCGATCACCGGAACCCCGTCTCGCAGGTGTTCCCGGGCGATCTGGGTGATGGCGGTCAGGGTGACGTGGCCGTAGCAGACCGGGCCTGGGTAGACGTTCACCGACGGGCCGAGTTCGCAACGGTTGCGGCAGCTGGTGGCGAGGATCTCGACACGATCCTCGATGCCGAGCCGCCGCACTTCGGCTTCGAGCGCCTCGATCAGGGCTTTGGCCCCGCCACGCGGCGTGCAATTCGGCCCGTGGCAGATGTGAACCCGATAGGCGGGTTCGGTCACTTGTCCGCGGCGGCGGCGATGGCCGCCTCGATCAGCGCGAAGTCCTCAACCCCTATTTCGTGCACGTTGCCCTGGAAGGCGAGGGTCCAGTTCGCGGCCGGCCACTTCGACACGTACGTCATCTGGCGGGCGATCGGCTCGGCGTCGACGTAACCACCCTCGGGCAGGATCGTTTCAGGCGCGATCTTGACCCGATGCGGGTAATCCTCAGCCGCCTTTTTCGGGTCCTTACTCTTCCAGATCTCTTCGTGGCTCTCGAAGTACTCCGAGGTCACCGTGGAGATACCGGCAAACTGCTTGAGCCCGGTGACGTAATAGACGAGCTTGTCGCCCGGCTTCATCCGCTCGGCCTTCTTGCGGTGGCGCGATTTCAGCCCCTGGATCGTGAAGCCGAGTTCCTGCGTTTTCGCGAAGTTATCGGGCGAGCCGACGATGATCCAGTAGTTTGGGGTGTTGTCTGCCATCACAATCTCCTCAGCGGGTCCGTTGCCCGTGTTAGACGACCGGGCGATACTAGCGGGTAGAGAGATTTTGGTCGCCGGTGGGAAGTGAGTCGGAACCATGAGTCGAAACCGCATCATCGGCGAACTGATCGCCATCGCCGGCGCGGACAGCGTGTTTCACGAG
>JADLGF010000061.1 GCA_020849415.1 Thermomicrobiales bacterium | reverse complement strand
GTGATGGTCACGATCGCCGGCGCGGGACGCTCGGAGTGATGGGGCAAGCAAACCGAGGCAGCGAGCTCGCTGCCATCGCGCATCGGGATGCCGGTTTCGTGGATTGGGTAGGGGTTCGGCGCGCTCACGCGATCGACGAATTTATCCCAAAGGGTCGGTTTCGTCGGCGTGCCTGCGTCGCTCATGCTCGGTCCTCGCGCGAATCGAATTCAGCGCGAGCGATGGTACCAGCCGCGCCGGATGGCTGCCGCGCTCAGAGCTCGAAGAGCCCGGTGAACGCCATCGTGAACCCGAAGATGATGATCGCCAGGGAGATCGCCAGGACCGCCCAGAAGTGCTTGTGCGAGGCGCGATCGCCCCCATCCTGCGGCGGCACCACCGATTTTTCATCGGCGCCCACCAGTTTGCGAGCGATTTCGGTTGCGCGTTCCATTGAAGTACTCCCTTCGCCGAACCGGTCAGTCGCCGGCCGGCGCGATCGCCGCCCCGTGGGAGGGAGCCGGAGCCACGGACTCCCGAGCGCGCATCGGCAGCGTCATCCGGCAGCCGATGCAGAGGGCCACGAAAAGTATGGTCATCAGTGCCGCGTGCAGCAGGGTGGAGATGAGCGACAGTGTGGTCAGCACCACCAGCCCGCCGGCGAGCGATTGCAGCAGGATGGTGATGAGCGCCACCATGAGCACCTTCTCGATGTCAGGGCGCTGTTCCCGGAACGACCGCGCCCAGAGGAAGAGCCCGAACACGAGCATGGTGCCGAGCACCGCCGCGATCCGATGGGCGAAGTTGATCGCCTCCGGACCCTCCATCACCGGAATGAACCGGTCGTTGCAGGCTGGCCACTCGTAGCAGGCGATCACCGCATCCGAGTGGCGCACGTACGCGCCGAGATAGGCGATGCCGTACATGGCAATGATCGAGAACCACATCCCCCAGCGGAACAACGCCGGCGGGGTCCACGAGCGGGTGCGGCTCTGGAAATACGTGCCCCGGTAGAGCATTTCCACGGTCAGCGCCGTGGCGGTCACGGCGATCATCGAGAAGCCGAAATGGAGCGCCATCACCATCGAAGATTGCGGGCTCTTCACCGCCCACGCGCCCATGCCGGATTGCACGAGGATCGAAATCCACATCAGCGCCACCAGCACCCGCGCCTCGCGTCGGTGGCCGCGCGTGCGCCAGAGGCCGATACCGGTGAACAGGACAAGGAAGCCCTCGACCCCGGTGACGAGCCGGTGGCTCGTTTCGATGATCATCTCGCGGGAACCGAATTCACCGCCGCAGAGCGGCCAGCTCCGGCCACACCCCTCGCCCGAATTGGTATTGGTCACGGTGGCGCCCATGAGCAGGGTGAGCATCATGCCGATCGCCGCGGCGACCGCCAGCGGCTTCAGCCAGCGATCGATATGGGGTCGGCGTACCGAATCATCCACCGGGGAACTCCTGGAACTGGGGACTGCATCTGACAACGCAGCGCGGATCGAACCGCCCGGTCCGTCCGTCAGCCCAATTATCCCGCACCCACAATGCCCCGACGACCACCCCACCCCCAAACCCCGGCGCAACTGCCGCACGTGAGGAGCGCGGTATGGGGCGTGAGGCGTGAGGCGTGAGGCGTGAGGAAGATTGCGCTATGCGGATCGCCCAAGGATAAATCCATGGGCTAAGTCAGACGAAAACCCCTGCGGGGTTAGGGGTTGACCGGTATATGTCGCGCAACCTCTAACCCCGGAGGGGTTTTCGTCTAATTTAGCCGAGGGTTTTGAACCCTCGGAACCCACCACCTAACCTCACAGACCTCACGCCTCATGCCTCACGCCTGACTGGCTGACGCCGGTCGCCCGTCTGGAGTACCCTTGCCGGTAGTCCGTACACCGCCGGCGGCCGTCCCGATCGTTCCGCCCGGCTCCGGCCAGGGACCCCGACCATGACCCGGATCATCGCCTTTTTCAACCAGAAAGGCGGCACCGCAAAAACCACCAGCACGCTGAACGCCGGCGCCGCGCTCGCCGAGCGGGGCAAGCGCGTCCTGCTGATCGATCTCGATCCGCAGGCGAGCCTGACGATGGCGGTCGGGGTCGATGTCGCGGCACTCGATCAATCGGTCTACGATCTCCTGCTCGAACCCGATCTCACCATCGCCGAGTTGATCGTCCCGACCACGCTGCGCGACATCCAGCTGGTCCCGAGCCACCCCGATCTCGCCGCCGCCGAACTCGAACTGATCAATGTGCCCGAGCGGGAGCGCCAGCTCGATTACCGGCTCCGCGCCGCCGATCTCTCGGCGTACGATTACGTGCTGATCGACGCACCGCCGGCGCTGAACATCCTCTCGGTCAACATCCTGGTCGCGACCGGCGAACTGGTCATCCCGATCGAGCCGCATCCGCTCTCGCTGATGGTGCTGCGCCGGCTTTTCGAAACGATCACCCGGGTCAAGCGCCTCAATCCGCGCCTGACCCTGCACGGTTTCCTGCCAACCAAGGTCCACGCCAATTCCCGGCTGGCCGCCGACATGATCGAGACGCTGCGGGAGCAGTTCCCCGATCTGGCGCTGCTGCCGGCGATTCCGCTCTCGGTCAAGAGCGCCGAATCGGCCGCCGAGCTGACCAGCATTCTCGAATACATGCCGCGCTCCACCGTTTCCGCCGCCTACCGGCAGGTCGCGGAGTGGATTGAAACCCACGCGCCCGCGGAACTCGCGACAGCCGCCCGGAGCGACGCCCGATGACCGAGCGCAAACGCCGGTTCACGGTCGAATCGCTCTTCACCGATACCCGTCCGCAGGCGGCGGGAGTCAGCGACCTGCCCGGTTCAAGCCTGATCGCGCTCGATCGGATCGACCCCGATCCCGATCAACCCCGCCGCACCTTCGATCCGGAGCGACTCGAGGAACTCGCGTCCAGCATCCGGATCGAGGGAATCCTGCAGCCGATCGTGGTGCGCTACGCTGCGGAGGCAGATCGCTACATCGTGGTCCACGGCGAGCGCCGCTGGCGGGCATCACAACTGGCCGGACTGACCGAAATTCCGGCCCTGGTGCGGGAGGTACCGGCCGATCGCCGGCTGATCCAGCAGCTGATGGAGAACATCGTCCGCGATGATCTCAACGCGGTCGATCGCTCCCTCGCCCTGCGCGCGCTGAAAGAGCAACTCGGCGATCCCCCCTGGGAGGCAGTCGCCGAAGCGGTCGGCATCAAGCGTTCCCGGCTCTTCCAGCTGCTCAGCACCGGCAAACTGCCGGAACCGATTCAGGAGGACATTCGCAGCGGCCGGGTGAGCGAAAAGCAGAGCCGCGCCCTGCAGAATCTTGATCCGCTGTTCCAGCTCGCCTTGCGCGACGCGATCATCGCCACGCCGCTCTCGGCCGAGCGCGCCGCGTCGATCGCCCGCGAGCTCCGCTCCACACCCGTACCGGAGGATGAGAGCGCCGCCCAGGCGCTCATTCAAGCGCTGCTACAGGACGACTCCCCGATCGAGTCCGAACAGGACCGGCAACCGGAAGTTCCGGCCCGGGAACTGCTGGCGCTCCTGACCCAGGTTGCGCACGGGGATCGCAATGCAGCTGCGGTTTTGGCGGACGGCCTGTCCAGCCGCCCCCTCCCCCGCTTCTCGGCCTCAAAACTTGAGAAATCCCTCCGTGTCCAGGCCGAGTTGCTCGCCGCCCTCCACAGCGCCCCCCGCAAACAGCGCGACCATGCCCGTCCAGACCTTATCGCCCTCCGCAACGCCCTCGACGCCCTCCTGAACACGGAGTAAACGGGTTCCGGGTTCCGGGTTCCGGGTTCCGGGTTCCGGGTTCCGGGTTCCGCGTTCCGCGTTCCGGGTTCCGGGTTCCGCGTTCCGCGTTCCGCGGTTCGCGGTTCGCGGTTCGGGGTTCGGGGTTCGGGGTTCGGGGTTCGGGGTTCGGGGTTCGGGGTTCGGGGTTCGGGGTTCGGGGTTCGGGGTTCGGGGTTCGGGGACATTGTGCGATGCGGATCGCCCATGCTTCAAATCCATGGTCTAAATCAGCCGAAAACCCCTGCAGGGTCGAAGCGGCTGCCGTAGAGATCGTCATCATTCCCTGGAAAGAGCCACCGTCACCCTGAGCGAAGCGAAGGGCTCGACGCGAAGCGCCGGCGCCAAACACGCCCGTGTCCATGCGGAGATTCGCTTCGCGTCGAGTTCTTCGTTTCACTCAGAATGACGGTTCGGTGACTTGAAACCGAGCCCACCCCATGGGCAACCGCTTCAGGGTGTGTGGCGTGGAGTTCAGTGCCGAAGGCACGTTCGTCTAACTTGGAACAGGGTTTAGAACCCTGTGCAACAAACCGCCAACCCGTCCAAGCTCAATCAACCTCACGCGGAACCCGGAACGAGGTACCCGGAACCTTAAATAGACGAACGCGGCCGGGGAGGGGACTCTCCAGCCGCGTTCGTTGTCACCAGTGTTCGATCACGGGGGCGGGCCGGGGGTTCACCGGCCCGCCCGCGCCGTGACTGGTTAGCGGAACTTGCGCCGCCAGGTCGCGAAGGCCGCGCCCATCATCGCAAGCAGTCCGCCGGCCATCACCAGGTTGGCTTCGTCGCTCGGCGTGGTCACGCCGGCGCCTGTCGCCGGAAGCGACTTCACCGCCGCCACCTCCGCCGCTCCGCCGACCGCGGCTCCACCGGCCTTGCTGCCGCCGTTGCCGTTGCCGCCGCCAGGTCCGCCGTTGCCGCCCGGACCCGGGTTCACCGCACCGCCACCGATGCCCGCGACAACCACCGGAGTCGGCACGTTGTCGGGATCACCCACCAGATTCGGGCCAGTGCCATCGAAGCCGGTATCGGAGGCGGAGCCGCCGAGGTTGAACTGCGGCACGAAGGTCGGATCAACGATCACGTAAGCGTAGGCGAAGCTGTCGCCGCCGTTGCCGGCGGTCGCGTTGCCGGTAGCGGCACCGCCGCCATCCGCACCGTTGCCGCCGTTCGCGCCAGCGCCGCCAGTTCCGGCGCCGCCAGTCGCGGCGCCGCCGGCGCCCGCCGTCGAGTCGGCAGTGGTCGCACCGGCCGACGCATCGCCGCTACCGCCGAGGCCAGCCTGGTTGCCGCCACCTTCGGTCGGATTGGCCGAGGTGTTGCCCGAAACCACCGGAGCGCCGTTGACGGAACCGGTGCTGGCAGGGCCGCCGATGGAATCATCGCCGGTGCCGTTCTCGCCGTCGCCGGTACCGCCGGTGTTGACGGAGCCGACCGTATCGGTGGAGTCAGCCTCGACCGAAGCATCAGCGTCAGCGTTACCACCCACGTTGCCATTGGCCGTAACCGGGCCACTCGTGGAGCTACCGCCGTTACCGCCAGTGCCGATCGTCACGCTGCCGCCGGGACCGCCGGTCGCCGGAGCGGCGGTCGCGTTGCCGGTTCCCGCGCTGCCCGTTGCAGGTCCGGTGCCGGCTGCGCCAGCCACCGCCGCTCCGCCGGCAGTCGTTCCGTCGACGGAGCCGCCCACGCCAGGTCCACCGCTGCCGGTGCCGCCGAGTCCGGCGTCACCGCCAGTCGCGGTATTGCTGGAAATCGGGGCCTGCTGGATCGCATCGGAGCCCGTGGTCGCGCCACCATTGGTCTCGCCGGTGCCTTCACCGCCGTTACCGCCAGTGCCAGGGCCACCAGTCGCACCGCCAGCCGTGGCGCTACCACCGGTGCCCATACCGTTGGCGCCGGTGCCCGTAGCGCCATAGCCGCCGTTACCACCGTTGCCGCCGAGGCTGCCGGTCGCCGTACCGGTCGTGGCGTTACCGCCATTGCCCGCTTCGGCCTCCGCTTCAACCATCGCATCGAGCGAGGTCGAAACCGCCTCGGCTTCCGCCGTGCCGCCGGAACCGCTGGTCGCGTTACCGGTCCAGGCGTTGCCGCCCGAGCCGGCATCGCCGCCGGAGCCGCCTGCGCCGCCCGTGCCGGCGCCGCCGGTCACCGCGCCGCCGTTACCGCCGGTACCCGAGCCAGCCTGGGCGTCGCCGCCCGAGCCGTCCCCGGCGTCGCCGCCGGTGTTCGAGCCACCCGTGGTCTCGGCGCCGCTCGTGGAACCAGAGGTCACCGAGCTGCCGGTCGCATCGCCGGAGGTGGCTTCGCCGCCCTCCGAGTCGCCGCCCGTTCCGTTGCCGGCCGTGGCTGCGCCGCCAACGTTGGTGCCGCCCTCTGTCGAAGTAGTGGCATCACCACCGGTGGTTGTACCCGAAGCACTGCCACCGATATTGCCATCCGCCGAGGTGAGGCCAACCGTAGCGCTGCCACCGTTGCCGCCCACGCCGACCGTCGCACCGCCGCCGGCTCCGCCGGCCGCTGTCGCGCTCGTCGCGGTGCCGGAACCGGCGCCGCCCGCAACAGGCCCGGTCGATCCCGCGCCGGCCGTCGCGGCGCCACCGGTCGTCGGCGCAGTCGCGCTGCCACCCGTAGCGGGGCCGCCAACCCCGGCGCCACCGCCGGCCGCGTCACCGCCGAGCGCCGTGCCGCTGCTCACAGTTTCGGTGCCCTCGCCGGCGTTCAGGGCGCTGCCACCCGAGGTGTCGCCACCCGTGGTATTGCCGGAGGCCAAACCGCCGATGCCGCCGGTACCCGCGCCGCCGGTGGCCACGCCACCCGTGCCACTGCCGGCATTACCGAAGGCGTCACCGCCCTGACCAACCGCGCCGTCGCCGGCTTGGCCGGCCTGGCCGCCATTGCCGCCCGTCGCCCGGCCGCTCGTGGCCGTGCCGCCGTCGCCGCCGATCGCCATGGCGATCGGATCAGCCGGGGTCGGTTCGACCGCCGCGCCAAGGGCGCGCGCGTTCGCGCCACCGCCGCGTCCGGCTTCAGCATCACCGGTGGCTGCCGAGCCGGCGTCACCGCCGCTGCCGCCGTTACCGCCGTTACCGCCGGTGCCAGCGCCGCCCGTCGCCGAACCGCCCGAGCCGCCAGTGCCGCTGCCGCCGATCGCGGAGCCGCCGTCGCCAGCGCCACCATTGCCCGCTTCGTTGCCGCCGCCGCTGGTTGCGCCGCCGGTCGTCTCACCCGACGTAGCCGAGGTGCCGACCGCGGCGCCCGAGGTGGCGCTGCCGCTCGTCGCGTTGCCGCCGGTACCGTTACCGGACGTGGCCTCGCCACCGGTGTTAGCAGAGCCCGAGGTGGTGGTCGAGGCGTTGCCGCCGTTCGCTTCCGAGGTGGCGTCCCCACCCTGGTTGTTCGAGGCCGAGGTGCCGTTGTTCGTGGCAGCGCCACCATCGCCGCCGGCGCCGAGCGTCGCGTTGCCGCCGTTACCGCCGATCGCGGTCGTCGCGCCGGCCGTACCCGTCGCAGCGCCGCCAACCGTCGTCGCCGTGGTTCCGACGCCGCCGGTCGCCACGCTACCAGTCGTCGTACCCGTGGCGTTGCCGCCCGTCGCCAGCCCGCCGGTACCATTGCCACCAGGACCGGCAATGCCGGCTTGGGCATCGCCGCTGGCGGCGTGCGCCGCTACGGCATCGCCGCCGGTCGTGGCGCCGCCGATCGTCTCGCCGGAGGCCGCGCCGCCGGCGCCGCCGATGCCGAGACCACCGGTGCCGGTCGCGCCGGTGCCCGCGCCGCCGTTCGAGGTGGCGGAGCCGCCGTGGCCATTACCGCTGTAGCCGCCATCGGCGCCATCGGCAGCCACGCCGCCGACCGCCACGCCGGAGGAGGCGGAACCGCCATCACCACCGAGCGCGTACGCATTCGCTTCAGGACCATCGCCCTGCACTTCGGCGATCGCGTTGGAGTTGCCGCCGCGTCCGCCGGTCGCGCTGCCGGTGTCGGCGTCGCCGCCGTTACCGCCATCGCCGGCATTGCCGCCGTTCCCGCCGGTACCAGCGCCGCCGGTGGCCGTGCCACCGTTGCCGCCGGTGCCATCGCCACCAGTGCCGTCACCACCGGTGCCGTCACCACCATTGCCGCCGATATTGGCGCCGCCGCTGGTTTCGCCGCCGGTCGTGGCGCCGGCCGTCGCTTCACCGCCGGTCGCGGGGCCAGTGGTCGCATTGCCACCGGTCGAATTGCCGCCGATGCCCTCACCCGCGGTGGCAGCGCCACCCGTGTTCGTGCCGCCGCTGGTGTTAGCCGTCGCATCGCCGCCGCTGGCCGTGGCCGTGGCGTCACCACCGATATTGTTGACCGCTGAACGTGTGCCGCCGGTGGCACTGCCGCCGTCGCCACCCTGACCGACCGTTGGCGTGCCACCATTGCCGCCCGTGATGGTGCCGCCGGCCGCGGTCGAGGTGCCGCTGCCACCGGTGACCGCTCCAGCTGAACCGATGCCGGACGTCGCCGCGCCACCCGTAGTCACGCCGGAGGCGATACCGCCCGCGGCCAGGCCACCGATGCCCTGACCCGCCGTGCCGCCGTCAGCCGCATTGGCCACGCCTGTCGTGCCGTCGCCACCCGTGGCATCGCCACCGAGCGTTGCGCCGCCCTGGGTGTTGCCCTCAGCGTCGCCGCCGACTCCGCCGGCCGCATGACCGCCAACGCCGTCAGCCGCGCTGCCATTGCCGCCGGTGGCGGAGGAGTTGCCACCCTCGCCGTAGGCGCCATCGCCGCCGATACCGCCGCTGCCGCCGTTGGTGCCAGTGGCACTACCGGAGATTCCGGTACCACCATCACCACCGACCGAAACGGCCACCGGGTCAACCAGCGAGTAGGCGCCGGCTTCCGCGTTGGCGTTGCCGCCACCGCCGCCGTTGCCGGCACCGGACGACGCATCGCCGCCGATACCACCGTTGCCGCCCGCGCCGCCGGCGCCGCCCGTACCCGCGCCACCAGTGGAGGTACCACCGTTGCCGCCCGTACCGAGGCCGCCTGCGCCGGCGCCGCTGGTCGCGCTGCCGCCGCTGCCGGCGACATTACCGCCGCCGTTGGTCGCGCCGCCGGTGGTCGTGCCACCCGTCGCCTCGCCACCGGTCGCTTCACCGGTCGAAGCATCGCCGCCGGTCGAATTGCCGGAGGTCGCCGCGCCGCCCAGGGCGTTGCCGCCCGTATTGTCAGAACCATTCGTCGTCGTGCTGGCCTCGCCGCTCGTCGCGGTGGAGGCAGCATTCCCGCCCGTGGCGGTCGCGCTTGAACTGCTGGAGGACGCGTTACCGCCATCGCCGCCGACACCGAGACCCGCGGCCCCGCCGGCCCCGCCGTTCACGGTCTCCTGGGTAGCGGTGCCAGTGGCATTGCCACCAGTCGAGGCCGCTGTTGTCGCCGGACTGCTGGTGGCCGAGCCACCGTTGGTCGTGCCGACAGCCGCGCCACCGGAACCGGAACCACCGATCGCGTCCGGAATCGCCCCGCCGTCGCCGGCGTTCGCGTCACCGCTCAGGGCATTTCCGCCCGACGTTTCGCCGCCGGTCGTGGCGCCGCCGGTGGTATCACCGATGGCGTTGCCGCCGTTGCCACCCGTGGCGTTCCCGGCAGTGCCGTTGCCACCGGTTCCGGAGCCGCCGTCGGCGACCGCGTCGCCGCCGTCGCCCGCGGCGCCGTGGCCGCCTTCGCCGCCATTGCCACCGTTACCGGCCACGACTGCGCCCGACTGCCCGACCGCGCCCGCGCCGCCGTTGGCGGTCGCGCTCACGATCAGATCGGTGCCGACATTGACCGATTCGGTTCGGGCCGAGCCGCCCTGGCCGCTCGAAGCGTCACCAGAAACGCCGTTACCGCCCGCGGCGCCCTGGCCGCCGATTCCACCGGCGCCGCCGACGCCCGCGCCGGCCGTAGCGGTGCCACCGGCCCCGCCGACCGCGCCACCGCCAGTGGCCGCGCCGGTCGTGGCGTTGCCGCCCGAACCGCCGATATTGCCGCCGCCGCTCACCGCGCCGCCGATGGTGTCACCACCGGTCGCCGCGCCGGCCGTGGCCGCGCCGGAGTTCGCCTCACCGCCGGTGGAAACACCACCGGTGGCCGCGCCGCCCTGGCCGTTGCCGCCAACATTCGTGCCGCCGAAGGTATTGGCCGAAGCCGCGCCCGAAGTCGCGCTCGCCGCCGCGTTGCCGCCGCGGCTACCGTTTGCCTGGGCGCCACCCGATGTGGCGCTGCCGCCATCACCGCCAGCGCCGCCAACGGGGACACCCCCCGCGCCGCCAGTGGCGCTGCCACCGCTCGCCGTGCCGTTGGCCGATCCGCCGATCACGGGTGCAGTCGTAGCGCCGCCGGTGGTGGCCGTCGCCCCTGCCGTGGCGCCGCTCGCGGCGCCGCCGACGCCCGCGCCGCCAATGGCGTTACCGCCAGCGGCGGCGTTCCCGCCGTTGGCCGCGCCGCTGGTGGCGCCGCCACCCCAGGTCGTGCCGCCGGTGGTGGTGCCACCGACCGTGTTACCGGAGGCGTTGCCACCGGTGCCGCCAACCGCCGCTCCGCCCGTGGTGCTTCCACCCTGGGCATCGCCGCCGTTCGCCTCAGCGTCTCCGCCGGTTCCGGCCGAGCCGTCCCCGCCGTTACCACCGCTACCGCCGTTGCCGCCGGTAACGTCGCCGCTGGTGGCATCGCCACCGTTGGCGCCAGTACTCGTACTGGTGGTGTCCGATGCGTGCACACTCGGCGCGTAGGTGATCATGCCAAGCGTGATCGCCGCCGCTCCGAACACACGCAACGCCCGTTGCCGTGTATCACCGATCATTTTGAGCCCCTCCCACTCAGGTAGCCCCTCTACCTGGCGTTCAGCGAATCTCAACGTCCGCAGCGTTGCCGCCGTTTCCGAGCCTGAGACCATCGCGTGGGGCACTGACGCGGGAGTCAGTGATGTCACGCGAACGCCACGAGCCGGGCGTACTTTCCCGCTTCACTGCGCATCCTAGCAGTGTCAAGGGTTCAGGACAATCCCCCACCCGTGTCCGGACGGCCTGTTTTGCGCCAGTGGTACGACCATTTACCGTCGATCAGGGCTGTTTTACGCAATTGGGCCCTGATTTCGATGGTTCGGATTCCAGTCGCGGCTGTCCTTGCCCCACCGCAACGCCGCAAGATCGAGCAGCACCAACGCCGCGATTCCAATGAGCAACACGAGCGCTTCCATTCCGACGGTTCCTTTCCGGCGCATTCAGCCTTCGCCGGCTCCGCGCACCACTGCGCGCATGCGCCTTGTCTCTTGCAGGAACGCCTGAACGGCCAGGCTGTGATACCCGGATCCGCTGACCACCGTGGTAGATTTCCTGCTATGTCGCGTCCTGACCGCTTCCTCCCATCAATCCGTTCGCTTATCGCCAGGCTGAGTCCGGTGCTGGCGATTGTGTTGCTCACGGCTTGCGTGGGCGGCTCGTCTCCGGCCACACCGACACCCGAGCCGGTATCGACCACGGCGCCCACACCGACGCTCGCGGAGGGGACAATTACCGTCGGCATGCTGGCCGATCGCATCGCCGCGGCCTGGGGTTCCGTTGAAACCATCCGGCAGGAGCGAACGGTACCGATCGAAAGCGGCACGCCGGTAGCGAGCCCGGAGGCGATACCCTCCACTCGCTACATCACCGAAATCGACGCCAACGGCAACCGTCGCTTCACCTTCGAAATCGGCGGGATGGTAATGGGTGAGCTGGTGGCGATGGCCGGCGATCTCTGGGCGCGCGGCATCTGGCCGATTCCGCTCGACGCCACCGGGGAGGAAACCGCCGGCGGCTGGCTGCCGGTGACGCCGGAAGCGGCCTCCGCCGATCCCGTCGCCGCGCAGATCGTCACGGGGATGCTGGCGCCCTACCCGCCGATACTGGGCGGACTCTCGACGGCGGAACGCCAACGGGCGGTGGAAGACCTCGGACCGCGCACGATCGACGGTCGCGTTTGCCACGCCTACCGCATTCCGTCAACCACAAGCACCGGCCAACCGTTCGACGTAATACTCTCGCTCGATGAGCGCGATCTCCCATGCGCGCTTGAGTCGATTGCCTTCGGCGAGAGCACCGTGGATACCTATACCTTTAATACGGAAATCGTGATTACCAAACCCGAGTAATCGCTGCGCCGGGTTCAGACACCGTTCGGCCGCGCGATCAGGGTCACGTCGGTGTTCACCCGCCGGCCGTCGCGCACCACCGTGATCTCGATCGTTTCGCCGGGCTGATGGCGGAAGAGGAGTTCGGAGAAACTCTCGGTCACGGAGATCGGCGCGCCATCGATCTCGATAATGACATCGTTCGCCCGCAATCCGCCCGCATCCGCCGGCGATCCCGACTCCACCGAGCGGATCAGCACCCCCAGCCGGCGCTCGCCGTCACGATCGGTCAGGGTCACCGCTTCGTAGGTGATGCCGACGAACGGATAGATCACACGGCGGCTCTCGATCAGGATCGAGGCGATCCGCGCCACCGCGTTCGAAGGGATGGCGAAGAAGAGGCCCTGAATCGGCCCCGATTCAGTTTGCGGAATGCCGAGCGTGTTCACCCCGACGACCTCACCCGCGAGATCGAAGAGCGGCCCTCCCGAGTTCCCCGGATTGATGGCGGCATCGTGCTGGATCAGGTTGGTGTAGGTGTTGGCTCCGGGGAAATCTCGATCGATGGCACTGACCACCCCCTGCGTGACCGTGTTGGTGAACGCGCTCAGCGGTGATCCGATTGCGAGCACGGTTTGGCCCGGCTTGAGTCGGTCGCTATCGCCGAAGGTGACAACGCCGGGCAGATCACCGCCGATTCGCACGATGGCCAGATCGCTGATGTGATCGCCGCCAATCAGTTCGGCGGGCCGCGATGTTCCGTCGAGCAGCGTCACGCTGAACGATTCCCCGCCGGCGACCACATGATTGTTCGTCACAAGGTGTCCGGAGTCGTCAATGATGAAACCGGTGCCCGAGCCAACCGGCTGGGCGATGGAACCGGAGCGCTGATCGAACCGCACCTCGTTGATCACCGTCACCACCGCCGGCGCAACGAGGTCGATCACCTCCACGGCCGAGCGCTCCGGCCTGGCTACCGGGGTGCCGTCCACCTGGGCCGCCACGATCGAGCGAGCGGCGAACGGCGCGATGATCACCGCCCCGGCCAACGCCCGGCGGGTGACGCGAAGATCGAAAGCGGAGCGAACGGTCACCGGTGGTCACCTTCCCAAGACGAATGCGGCCAGGGGCCGCGCTGCTTGAATGAGGATACCCGGGAAGAAGGCAAAGGCCGCGTGGTTGGCTGTACCACGCGGCCGGGCCCTTAGGAGGGAGTTTCGCGGAGCGATGTGGCTGGCATCGACCGGCGAAGGGGTTGTATCGAC
Source organism: Thermomicrobiales bacterium (assembly GCA_020849415.1). Classification (GTDB taxonomy): domain Bacteria; phylum Chloroflexota; class Chloroflexia; order Thermomicrobiales; family UBA6265; genus JADLGF01. The sequence continues at coordinate 2,016 of JADLGF010000061.1, read as the reverse complement.
CGGGAACCGGTTGATCCGGCTGCCTGGCTGGTGGCGCCGACCGTTCTCCCGAACGTGTTTTCAGTATGGTCTGCGGATAACTGCAAACCCGGTACAGATCGGATACCGATTTTGGTTCATTGGTGCGATGACGTGCTGGTGGCTACCGGTGGCGACGCGGATCGCTAGATAAGGCCGCGGCGGATGGCCTCGGCGACGGCATGGGCGCGATCGACGACGTGCAGCTTGGTGAAGATCACCTGCAGCCGCTTCTTGATGGCGATCTCGCTCTTGTTCATCGCCTCACCGATCTCACGGTTGGTGGCGCCTTCACCGGCACGTCGGAGGATTTCGAGATCCTCCACGCTGAGATCGGCCGTTCGACGGGTCTGCTCCCTGGCGAGGCCGCTCAAATCATCGAGCACGGCGTCGAGCAATTCGGGGCTGAGCGCCCGGCGGCCGCGCGCGGCGCTGCGGATCGACGCGATCAATTCATCCGGATGGGAACTCTTGAGGAGGTAGCCGTTGGCGCCCGCTTCCAGCGCCTGGCGCACGTAGGCCTGATCGCCGTACGAGGTGAGGATGATGACGGCGGCATCGACCCCCTGCTCACGCATCCGGCGGACGGCCTGGACGCCGCTGGCGCCCGGCATGCGGAGATCGAGCAGCACGACATCCGGCTTCAGCAGCTTGGCCTGTTCGATCGCTCCGGCGGCGTTGTGCGCTTCGCCGGTCACGTCGATATCGCCGGCGGTCGCCAGCATCTTGCGCAACCCCTCGATGACGACCGGATGATCGTCAACGAGCAGTACTGATATCACCGCTGCATGGCTCCTGATGTCACGATGTGGCCCGAACCATTGCCGCCGTTTTCGCCGGCGTGGCTGTTCACCAGTTCCGGATCAGCGCCATCGAGCGCAATCGCCGGCGTGGCGGGGCGTTCGATGAGGATGAGCGTACCATCTCCGGGCTGGGAGACGATGGTGAGGGTGGCGCCGATCGAGGCGGCCCGTTCACGCATGCTCAGGAGTCCGAGCGAGGTGGCGTTCGGCGCCGATTCCGGATCGAACCCGGAGCCGTTATCGCGGATGGCCACGCGAAGCGAATCGTCCAGCCACTCCATGTGCACTTCGGCGGCATCGGCCCGGGCGTGCCGCAGCGCGTTGTGGAGCGCCTCCTGAACGATGCGGTAGATGGCAAGGCGCGCTTCTGGCGAAAGCCGGCGCGGTTCGCCATCGACCCGGAACTGGCAGGGCAGCCCGTTCCGCTCGATCTGCTGTACGTAGCGCTCGATGGCGGCCTCGACGCCGAGATCGTCCAGATCGGGCGGGCGCAGCGCGAAGATAACCGCGTGCAGCTCCTCCATCGCCCGCTCCAGCAGGCTGGAAATCGAGGCGAGGTTCTCGCTCTGCTCGGTCTGATCGTCCGATGGCGCGTGACTGCCGACCCCCAACTCAAGCGCGCGAGTTTGGTAGAGCGCGCCGGTGATCAGGGGAGAGACAGCATCGTGAATGTCGCCCGCAATCCGGCGGCGTTCATCCTCTTGCAGCCGGACGGTGCGCCGAAGCAAATCGCGCAGGCGCTCGGCGTGCTGGGCGACATCGTTCCGGGCGACATCGAGATCGCGAACCTGGGTCGTCAACCGGTGCGACATCTCGGCAACCGCTTCGCTCAGCCTGGTCAACTCGCCGGGACCGCCGATATCGATCGGTTTCGAGTAATCCCCGTGCGCGATGGCGGCGGTTTGCCCGGTCAGCCGTTTGACGGCGCGCGAAATGTACTCTCCGAAGAGCGCGGCCAGCAGCAAGGTGCCGATCACCGCCAGCAGGAGCACAACCAGCGCACGCAACACGAAGTCACGGCTTTCGCCTGAAACAGTCGGCGCCGGATTCGACACCACCACCGCCCACTCCGCGCCGCTGTACTCGACCGGCGCGAACACGGCGACCCGCTCGACCCCGCCCGAGGTGTACGAGAGATTCGAGCGAACACCCCCGACCGCGGCCGCAAGCGGCGCGGAAAGATCGGTCATCAGCG
>JADLGF010000060.1 GCA_020849415.1 Thermomicrobiales bacterium | reverse complement strand
CATCAGGCCGATCATGATGATCTGGATTTGCCGGTGGGAGAAGCTGGCGGGAGCCGGTTCCGGCGCGATGCCGCCCGGCGTCGCGGAAGCACTCGACATGGTGAAGCCTCATCTGGTGTGGAGCAGCCGTGGGCCGGATGATCGCTGTCGATCTGGCGCGTTGAAATCTGCTAGGTTTAAAACCTACCGACCGGTCGGTAGGCGAACGGATGCGACTATACTTTGGGACACGAAGCTTGTCAATCGTCTGCAGGATGGTATGAACAGTACGTTGATTCCGCCCGAATTCATTGAAACCGAAGAAGCGGATGGTCGTGAGCGGATTCTGCGCGCCGCCTACACCCTCTTCGTTGCCGCCGGGTATCAGTCGGTTTCGATGCAGCACATCGCCGATGAGGCGGGAGTGCAGAAGGCGACCCTCTACCACCACTTCCGGAGCAAGGACGAGCTCTTCGCGGCGATCGTGCGCGCGGTCAACGCCCAGGTGCAGCGCGAGGTCGAGGCGGTGATCGCGCTCGGCGGTTCGGCCGCCGAGCAGCTGACGCGGATCGCCTGCCAGTCGTTCGCGCGCTCCCGCTCCGATGTCAGCCGGATGATGACCGACGTTCATGAGAACCTCGGCCCCGATCTTCGCAAGCAACTGCTCAAGGAAAAAACTTTCCCGTGGGAGTTGCTGGAGGAGATCGTGCGCACGGCGATGCGCGATGGCGAATTGCCGGAAATGGATGTCGACCTTGTGATCAGCATGTACACCGGGCTGATCTGGGGCCAGCTCTGGATGGCCAAGATCGGCCGCACCGACCGCACCTTCGACGGCGATCTCGCCCGAACCCTGGTCGAGACGCTGTTCGCCGGGCTACGCGCTAACGCGCGTTGTTCCGAGTTCCGAGTTCCTGGTTCCGCGTGAAGTTGACTGCGCCCGGACGGGTTGGCGGTTTGTTTCACAGGGTTGAAAACCCTGTTCTAAGTCAGACGAAAGTGCCTTCGGCACTGAGTTTCGCATCGCGCAACCCCAACCCCGAAGGGGTTTTCGGCTGATTTAGCCCATGGATTTATCCTTGGGCGATCCGCGTTGCACACTCTTCCCGGAACCCGGAACCCGGAACCCGGAACCCGGAACCCGGAACCCGGAACCCGGAACGCGGAACGCGGAACGCGGAACCCGGAACCCGGAACCCGGAACCCGGAACCAAAGCCGCGTCACGCAGGTATGTCGGACGGCACAACGTCCGTCCGTGGCATACGTCTACAATTCCTGAGCCAAGCCGGCGGCCCCGCACCGCCGGCTCACCCGGTTCGCCCGCGCGAACGGACCTTGAATGATGTCTTCGGAAGCTCCGCGACAACCCGCATTGCCGCAGTCACGCCGTCGTGCGCGGCGGCGGCGTACCCTCCGGCGGGTGTTGCTGGGCATCGGTCTCGTCTTGCTCATCGGGATCGGCGTGGCCGCCTTCCAGGGTTGGCAGATCGTCGACGCGATCTTCCATGCGGAGAAGGCGGCGGTGGTGCCCCTGCCGACCCGATCATCGGTCGTGGAACTGGGCGGCGCGGCCGGGAACAGCGGGGGCCGGCCCGATATCGTGCCCATCACCCGGGAGGAACTGACGGCGACTGCCGCGGCGATCCCAACGCGCCAGGCGGAGGATCCAACGCGTACGCCGTCCGCGACGACCCCGGCGATGCCGAATGTCACTGTCAGCGCCACTGCGGCGCCGCAGAACACGGTCGCGCCCAGGGCGACGGCAACGGCGACAGCCGAGCCGACGAACACACCATCGCCGACGGCGGCAGCGACGCTGATTCCGACAGCGACCCCTTCGGATCAGGTGGATACATCGAACGATCCAGCGCCGACCGCCACGCCGGAAACAACGGCCACGCCTGATCCGACTGCGACTCCGGAACCCACCGCTACACCGATGGCAACGGCGACGTCCACCGAGGTCGCGGAAAGCGCCGAGGGGACCGCCGAAGCGGTTGCCAACGAAGATGAGGACGAAGGGCTCTCCCGTTTTGACATCTTGCAACAGGTGGTCGGGGCGGGTCTGGATGATGGCGATCCCGGTCTGCACGAGGTCTGGGGCGGCGCGGAAACGCTCACCATCCTGGTGATTGGCGTGGACCGGCGTCCGGAGGGCGGCGATCAGAACTCGGACGTCATCATCATTGCCCAGGTCGATCTGGTGAACAAGCAGCTGCGCGCCGTTTCGATTCCGCGCGATTTGCTCGTCGAGGTCCCCGGCGTCGGCTGGGACAAGATCAACAGCGCCTACAACCACGGGGTGCTGGCCGATCCGGAGAATCCGGCGGCGGGCGTTTCGAAACTGCGCGATACCGTCGAGTACAACTTCGGCATTCCGATCGATCACTACGTGATGATCGATTTCGACGGCTTCGTCCATGTGATCGATTCGATCGGCGGCATCGAGGTCGAGGTGCCGGAAGACCTGTACGATCCGGAGTACCCGACCGAGGATTACGGTGTGGAGGAGATCTTCTTCCCGGCCGGCATCAATCAGATGGATGGCGAAACGGCGCTGAAGTACGTGCGCACCCGCCATCAAGACAGCGACGACGGCCGTCGCCAGCGCCAGCTCGATGTGATCCTGGCGATCTTCGAGAAGGGGAAGAGCCTGGGGTCGATCAGCAAGATTGACGATCTCATCTTCGCCCTCGGTGACTCAGCGCAGACCTCGTTCGAGCTCGAGGAGCAGTTGGTGCTGGCACGGCTCGCGCTTCAATTCGACGAAGCCAACATCTCCCTGCAATCGCTGGCGCCGCCGCTGATCTGGTCGGGTACGATCGAGGCAACCGGTGCGTGGGTCTACACCGGCGACATGGAGCAAATCGTCGCCTTCGTGCAGGAGGCGGTTTACGGGCCACCCGGTGACCGGGAGGACGTGGAATCGCCGGCAAGCGCGGAATCCGACGACGGCACCTGAACCCGCGAACTTTCCGGAATGTTGCGCGATTGTGACGGGAACAACAGGCTCGGATATTCAGTTGTAGCGCGCCAACCGGTACATTCAGGGTAATGAAATCGCTCGCCCGGGTGGACCGGGAACCGCGAGCGGTGGAATCTCCAGGGAGGAGAAGCGCAATGAACGCGCAGAATCTCAACTACAAGGTTGTAGGAGTCGCGCTCGCATCGTTCGTCGGTGGCTGGTTGCTCACCCGCGGCACTGATTATGAGTTGAGCGCCAGTCAGCAAATACTGGCGCTGGTCGGAGGTCTCGCCCTCTTCGTAGCCGCGGTGCTCTTCCTGTACCGGGATTACGAGAAGCCGGTGAACACCGCTCCCGATGAAATCGGTGAACCGGGCCTCGCCCGCTTCCTCTTCTCCAGCACAAGAAGTGCCCCGATCTGGCTTGGCGCGCGGCTCTTCCTCGGTTGGGCGTGGCTCGATGCCGGTCGGCACAAGCTCGAAAATGACGCCTGGATGAAAGGCGGAGCGGCGCTCAAGGGATACTGGACCGGCGCCGTCACGGTGCCGGAAGGTGGCGGCAGCCCGCGGGCTCCCTGGGCCGCGTATCGTGAACTGATCCAGTTCATGCTCGACCGCGAATGGTACACATGGTTCGCCAAGCTGATCGTTTTCGGTGAAATCCTGATCGGCCTCGGGCTCATCGTTGGAGCGCTGACCGGTGTCGCCGCCTTCTTCGGGGCCACGCTGAACATGAGCTTCCTGCTCGCCGGCACCGTCTCCACGAACCCGATCCTGCTCTTCACGGCCATCTTCATGATCCTCGGCTGGCGGGTGGCCGGCTGGATCGGCCTCGACCGCTTCCTCCTGCCGAAGCTCGGCGCCCCGTGGACCGGTGGCAAGTTCCTCGGTCGCGAGGATCAAGAGCGGCCAGGGGTACACGCGACAACGCTCAAAGCCTGACGATCTGCCACTAGTTGGACCGAATGGGGAGCGCCGGCCGGCGCTCCCCGTTCGCGTTAACACGGCGCCGCCGATTTCCGGGATAATCGCCGGAAGAACTGAACCGTGACGAACGTTGACAGGAGACGATGAATGCGAGCGGCGATCTGGTACGGAGCCCGGGATATGCAGATGGCGGACGCTCCGGTTCCGGAACCGGCGGCGGACGAAGTGCTGCTGAAGGTCGATGCGGTCGGCATCTGCGGTTCCGAGCTCTCGGGCTACCTGGGGCAGAATTCCCTGCGCAAGCCGCCGCTGATCATGGGCCACGAATTCAGCGCCACGATCACCGGACTCGGCGCTGGCGTGAGCGGCTGGACCGAGGGTGACCGGGTGACCGTGAACCCGATGATCCCCTGCAACGCCTGCGTGATGTGCCGGCGAGGGTACGAGAACCTCTGCCTGAACCGCGTGCTGATCGGCGCGCACCGGCCCGGTTCGTTCGCCGAGTACGTCGCGGTCCCGACCAAGACGCTCTACCGCCTGCCCGATTCAGTTGATGCGATCGACGGCACCCTGATCGAGCCGTTCGCCTGCGCCCTGCGCGCGATCGAATTGAGCCAGATCACCCCGGGCGGCAGCTTCCTGATCCAGGGCGCCGGGCCGATCGGCCTGCTGGTGCTGCTGGCGGCGAAGCGGGCCGGCGCGAGCGTGATCGCGATCACCGATCTGGTCGAGAGCAGGCTCGAGGTGGCGCGCGCCTGGGGCGCGACGCACGCGGTCAATCCGGCCGAGACCGACATCGTGCAGCTCGGCAAGGATCTCACGGAAGGGCTCGGATTCGACGCGGTGGTCGATGCGGTCGGCCTGCAGGCGACCCGGCTCTCCGGCGTGCTGGCAGCGCGTCCGGGCGGTCACGTCGTCTTCACGGGCTTGCATGTCGATGACACCACCCTGCCGGGGAACACGATCGTGCGCTCGGAGACGAACATCCACGGCGCGTTCTGTTACACGCAGCAGAATTTCGCGGCGGCGGTGAAGCTGATCGCCGGTGGCATCGTGCCGGAATCGGCCGATTGGCTCTCGATTCGCCCGCTGGCCGAGGCGGACGCCTCCTTCGCGCAATTGATCGACCGCCCGTCCGAAGTGACCAAGGTGATCCTGCAGCCGTAGGCGTGAGGCACGTGGCGTGAGGCGTGAGGAAATCGGGTTCGCAGCGGCGTCGTGAATGCGACGTGGTCTGCGTCTTGTCGCTAACGGTCTGAATCACTCGTTCGGGAAGGCGAGGGTGGTTTGCCAGCCGGAGTAGCCGATCTCGGTGTGTGGGAAGAGGGAGCGGGCGGTCGATTCGTAGGCGAGGGGATCGGGGTAGGCGGCGCTGAAGTGGGTGAGCATCAGGCTGCCGGCGCCGGCGTCACGGGCGAGCGCGCACGATTCCGAGAGGACGAAATGCTCGACCTGGATTGCCTTGTCGAGATCGGCGTCTTCGAGGAAGGTCGCTTCCGAGACGAGCAGGTCGACGCCCGCCATCAATTCCACGAGGCGCGGTGACGGCCGGGTGTCGGTGACGATGCCGAAGGAAATGCCGGGACGGGGCGGACCGAGGTAGCGGCTCGCGTGGATCGTCTCGCCTTCAACGACGACGTCGTGTCCCTTTTGCAACGCCGACCATTGATTCCTCGGCACGCCGTCCGTTTCGGCGGCGGCGCGGTCGAACCGGGGTTGTCGGGGGAGGTCGAAGCGCCAGGCGAGCACCGGCAAGCCGCGCTGACTGACTTCGATCACCCGCAGATTCAAGTCGCCAAGGATGACGCCGGAATCGCCGTCGACCAATTCGGCCACGTGAAGTTCGAAGGGAAAGCGCGGACAGATCACCAGCAGGTTCTGCACGATGCGCATGATGTCGCGCGGTCCGTAGATCGCCACCGGTTCGCGACGTCCGGCGTTGGCGATGCACATCAGGATGCCGGGGAGACCGGCGATGTGGTCGGCGTGGTGGTGTGAGATGCAGATCGCCCCGATCCGCTTGAAACCCCAGCCGAACGACCGCGCTGCGATCTGGGTCCCCTCGCCGCAGTCGAAGAGGATCAGGTCGGAGCCGAGCCGGATCATGAGGCTCGATAGCCAGCGATCGGGCAGCGGCTGCATGGAACCATTTCCGAGAAGCAACAGGTCGATCAATGGACGTCCCTCAACGCAATCATCATCGATGACATTGTAGGCGTGGGGTTGCGAGCGGGCCGATTGCTGCGGCATGGTTGCCGGGATCGGCTCGCGCCCGATCGGGGTATCGATGCCTGTACCACGCGCAACCGGACTCACTTCCGATCACCTGCCGCAACTGCGCGGAGTCCGCTTCGATGACTACCGGGCCGACCGGTTTCCGTTCGACACGCCGGTGATTCAGGGTTTGCTCGGGAACTACCTGGCGTTCAAGAAGCCGGTGACCATCCTCGTCGGCGAGAACGGCTCAGGAAAATCGACCCTGCTCGAAGGGATCGCCTGCCGGATCAACGCTCATGCCATCGGAGCGCACGATGTCCGGCAGGATGAATCGCTGGTGGCGGGACGGGCGCTGGCGCAGATCATGACGCCGATCTGGGACCCGCTGAAACGCAGCCACCGCGGATTCTTCCTCCGCGCCGAGGATTTCTTCGGTTTCGCACTGCGGGTCGACCGGATGAAGGCCGAACTGAAAGCGCAGCGAGCGTCGTTATTGGCCGATGACACGCTCTCCCCGATGGCCCGCGGCTACGCTCTGCAACCGATTGAGCGGGAACTCTCTGACCTTGGCTTCCTCTACGACGAGGGGCTCGACCATCACTCGCACGGAGAGGCGTTCCTCGAACTCTTCAAGAGCCGCCTTCAACCAGGCGGGGTCTACCTCCTCGACGAACCGGAAGCGCCGCTGTCTCCGACCCGGCAATTGACCCTGCTCTCCATGATGATGCTGGTGGTGCGGGAGCAGGGAGCGCAGTTCATCATGGCGACTCACTCGCCGATTATGATGGCCTTCCCTGACGCAACGCTGCTGCATCTCAGCGGCGGAGAGATTGCGCCGGCGTCGTTCGACGAGATCGAGCACATTTCAGTGATGCGGTCGTTCCTGGCCGACCCCGAGGCGTACCTGAGGCACCTCTGATGCATGAATTCGACCCCTGGTTCGAGCGCTGGAACCTGACGCCGGATGGTCCCGAAATCCGCACGAACTGGGGCATCCTCGCGCCGGTGCGGTATCTGGGCGTGCCGGCCATGCTCAAGATCGCGCTCGATGTCGATGAGGCAAAGGGCGGCGAAATGATGGCCTGGTGGGACGGCGCGGGTGCGGCCAGGGTCTACGAGATCGATGGACCGGCCATGCTGATGGAGCGGTTGATCGGCGAGCGGTCGCTGAACGAGATGGCGAAGGGCGATCAGGACGAGGAAGCGACGCGGATTCTCTGCGCCGTGGCGGCGAAGCTGCACGCGCCCCGCGGGAAACCGGCGCCGGCGCTGACCAATCTCGATACCTGGTTCACCGCGCTTTGGAAGCTGGCGCCGGAACGGGGCGGCGCGCTCGCCCATGCGGCCGTTGTGGCGCGGCGGTTGATCGACACCGAGGTGGACCGCGTGGTCCTGCACGGCGATCTGCATCACGGCAACGT
>JADLGF010000059.1 GCA_020849415.1 Thermomicrobiales bacterium | reverse complement strand
GAAGCCGCCTTCGAAGGATTGCGGCGGCGCGGCCACAACCTCCTCATTCGCGAGGAAACCGCCGCGCAATCGGTGCTGGCGCGTCCGAACGGGATCATGATCGATCCAGAAACCGGCCTCTTCTACGGCGGCGCCACCCCGTTCGGCCCCGCCACCGCGATGGGCGTCTGAGGCCTGAGGCGTGAGGCGTGAGGAATGGTAGTGACTGATTGCCAGCCGTTGCCTGCCAGGTCGGCGCAACCGATGCCTGACTCCTCACGCCTGCGGCCCCACGCCTCACGCCTCAATGGGCAGGGCCATGAGTAGTTACGTCATTCGGCGGTTGTTGCTGCTGATTCCGACCGTTTTCGGGATTTCCCTGCTGGTTTTTTCGCTGATGCGATTCCTGCCGGGGGATGTCGTCGACGGCATGATCGGGGCCGAGGACAGCTTCACACCCGGTCAGCGGGAGACGATGCAGCGCCTGCTCGGGCTCGATCGGCCGGTCCACGAGCAGTACCTGAGCTGGATGGGCGCGGTGCTTCGATTCGACTTCGGATCGTCGCTCCGCTCCGCCAAGCCGATCGGGCCGCTGATGTGGGATCGGCTGCAGGTCACCGCCGAACTGGCGTTACTGGCGATTCTCTTCTCGACCCTGATCGCGGTGCCGCTTGGCATCATCGCCGCGGTCCGGCGCAACGGCATTGTCGCCTGGCTCGCCCAGGTGATCGGCCTGCTCGGACTGTCCGTGCCGAGCTTCTGGCTGGCGCTGCTCCTCTTGTTGCTCGCCTCGCGCCAGTTTCAGTGGTATCCGGCCATCATCTGGGTCAGTCCGTTCGATGATCTCCGCGCCAATCTGGAGCAGATGTTGCTGCCGGTGTTGGCGATGAGCGGCAGCCTGATCGCCATCATCATGCGCATGACCCGCTCCGCCATGCTCGAGGTGATGAACCAGGATTACATCCGCACCGCTCGCGCCAAGGGACTGAAAGAGCGGATCGTGATCGCGCGTCACGCCTTTCGCAACGCCCTGATCCCGGTCGTGACGATCGTCGGGCTGCAGCTCGGACACCTGCTCGGCGGATCGGTGGTTGTCGAGCAAATTTTCGGTTTGCCCGGACTCGGATCGATGATCCTCACCGCCATCAACCAGCGCGATTACCCGGTCGTTCAGGGTGGGGTGCTGCTGATCGCCGTCATGTTCGTCCTGATCAACATCGTGGTCGATCTCCTCTACGCGGTCAGCGATCCGCGCATCCGGTACAGCTGATATGAACGCAGAGGTTTGTTCCCAATGGCCGTGACCGCACCGATCCTCAACGCGAAGAGCATCGATCTTCGCGCCGCCCGCAAACCACGCTCGTGGTGGCGCGATCCGATCCTGCACGTGCTGAGCCGGCCGCTCGGCCTGATCGGCGCGGTGATCATCATCCTGCTGATTCTGGCCGCGATCTTCGCGCCCCTGTTGGCGCCATTCAGCCCCACCGCCCAGGATGCAACGCGCCTGCTTTCGCCGGGCCGGCCGAACTGGCTGGGCACGGATGAGTTCGGCCGCGACATCCTCAGCCGCATCCTCTACGGCTCCCGCGTTTCGCTGCAGGTCGGCGGCATCGCGGTCGGGATCGCGATGGTGATCGGCAGCGCCGTTGGCATCGTGAGCGGTTTCTTCATGGGCGCGGTCGATGCCGTGGTGCAGCGAATCGTCGACATCATGCTCGCCTTCCCGGCCGTGATTCTGATCATCGCCATTTCCGGCGTGCTCGGTCCGAGCACCAGCACCGCCATGATCGCGATCGGTATCGTCTACGCGCCAAACTTCGCTCGAATCGTGCGTGGCCCGACGATCGTGATCATGCAGAACCAGTACCTGGAGGCGGGCCGCGTGGTCGGCGCTGGTTCGGGCCGGCTGATGCTGCGCTACGTGCTGCCGAATGTGGCCGCGCCGATCATCGTGCAGGCGACGCTCGCCCTCTCCACCGCCATCCTCGCCGAGGCGACCCTCTCGTTCCTCGGACTCGGCACGCAGCCGCCTGATCCCTCGTGGGGCACTATGCTCGGCACCGGCCGCAAGTACATGGAAAGTGCCCCGCATGTGGCAATCTTTCCCGGTCTGGCGATTGCGATCACCGTCCTCGGCTTCAATCTGCTCGGCGACGCGCTCCGCGATGCGCTCGATCCGAGCCTGCGTGATGTCTAGAAGGAGTTCTCCGTGCAGTTCGGACGTACGCTCGAAGAATTCGAAGCCGGCGCCGTCTATCGTCATCAGCCGGGCCGGACGCTGACCGAATCGGACAATCAGCTTTTTTCACTATTGACGATGAATCATCACCCGCTGCACATCGATGCCCGCTACGCCGGGGGCACCCAGCATGGACAGCGAGTGGTGGTGGGCACGCTGGTGTTCAGCGTCGTGGTCGGGCTGAGCGTGCCGGACATCTCGGGCCGGGCGATCGCCAATCTTGCCTACGAATCGATCGAGCACGTGGCGCCGGTCTTCGTCGGCGACACGGTCTACGCCGAATCGACCGTGCTCGACGTGCGGGAATCAGCGAGCAAACCCGATCGGGGCGTGGTGGCCGTGGAAACGCGCGCCTGGAACCAGCATGGGCAGGAGGTGCTGAGGTTTCGGCGCAAGGTGCTGATCCCGAAGGCGGAGTTCGCCCAAGATCTGACGATCGAGCCGAACCGGGAAGGGAGCGGGGGGTGAAGCGACCGCTCGACGGGGTTCGCATCCTCGCCCTTTCGCAGTTCGGGGCCGGTCCCTACGGCATGATGCTCCTCGCCGATCTCGGCGCCGAGATCATCAAGATCGAGGATCCGTCCGCGGGCGGCGATGTCAGTCGCTACGTCGATCCGGGCGCGGAGAATCAGGACAGCCTCTACTTCCAGAGCCTCAACCGGAACAACCGGTGCATCACGCTCGATCTTCGCTCCGAGGCCGGACGAGCGGTGTTTCACGATCTGATTCGCGTTTCGGACGGACTCTTTTCGAACCTGCGCGGTGATCTTCCGGCCCGGCTTGGTTTGCTCCACAGCAACCTGCAGCGGATCAATCCCGCCATCGTCTGTTGTTCATTGAGCGGCTTCGGCATGACCGGTCCGCGCGCCGCCGAACCGGGTTACGACTACCTGATCCAGGCCTATTCCGGCATGATGAGCCTGACCGGCGAGCCCGATTCGCCGCCGGCCCGGGCCGGGGTTTCGGTGATCGATTTCTCCGGCGGCATCGCCGCCGCGCTGGGGCTGGTTACCGGCATCATGCAGGCGCGGCAAACCGGGGTCGGCTGTGATGTCGATATCAGCCTGCTCGACACCGCCGTCTCGATGCTCAACTATCTCGCTGCCTGGACCCTGAACAGCGATTACCGTCCCGAACGGCTGCCAAACTCCTCCCACCCCACCCTCTACCCGTCGCAGGTGCTCAAAACCGCCGACGGCTACATGGCGATCATGTGCGCCAAGGAGAAGTTCTGGGAGGCGCTGGTGCCGGAACTCGACGATGACGCCATCGCCAGCGATCCCCGTTTCGCGCGCTTCGCCGATCGCTTCGAACACCGGGACGCCCTCTGGGCGGAACTCGATCGCATTTTCGTCACGCGCACCACCGCCGACTGGCTCGACAGACTTAGGGGCAAAGTGCCCTGCGCACCGGTCAATTCGGTCGAGGAAGCGCTACGCGATGAGCAGGTACTGGCCCGACAGATGGTGATCGAGGTCGAACACCCGGAGTTCGGCCCCATCCGCCAAACCGGCAACCCCATCAAGTTCGCGGGCGTCGAAGAATCTCACTCCCCTGCAGCACCCCTCGGAGCGGACACGAGCATCATCCTGGCCGACCTGCTCGGATACACTGACGAACGAATTCGGCGTCTCAAAGCGGCGGGAGCGATCTAGCTGCAGGATTGAGTTGTCACCACGCCGCGAGTGACTGACGAATGTGGGACACGCATGACCGGAAATACTGAAAACCGGGCGGGACATCTTATTGTGATCCTCTACGTGCGTGACCAGCACGCTGCTCGGGATTTCTACGCCGCGATACTCGGTCTTATTCCAACGCTCGATGTACCCGGCATGACCGAGTTCGAGATCTTGCCTGGCGTGACGATCGGGCTGATGCCTGAACAGGGGATCGCGTCGCTGATTGCGCCGCCCTTGCCCCACCCCTCGCAAGGAAATGGCATCCCGCGCTGCGAGTTGTATCTGCGCGTTCCCAACGCGGATAGCGCCTATGAGCAAGCCCTGCGCGCGGGCGCAGGAGCGGTTTCCGCACCCGCCTCCCGCGACTGGGGGGAGCGCGTCGGCTACCTCAGCGATCCGGACGGGCACGTGGTGGCATTCGCGCAAAGCGAGTGAGCCGCCTCAGCACTACGGCTTCGGTGGACCGGCCGCGATGCGAGCGCGGAGGTAGTCGAAGTCGCTTTCGCGGCTCCAGGGGGATTCGATCCACCACGTTCCGCCCGCCTGACGCCATTGCTCGACCGTCGCCACGCTCTCCGGTGATGAATCGGGCGTGTTCCCCTCGATGACGATATCGACCGGGTGATCGACCCCGGACTCCTTCACATAGTCCCGGATCGCTTCGAGCGCTTCCACCGAGTGCTCGCCCATCGTGCCTTCCGGCGTGACGTAGTTGGGCAGGATGCCGTCGAATTGCACGGCCCGTTTCATGGAAGTCTTCGGGGGCCAGGTGCCGGTCATCCAGATCGGAATGCGCGGCTGCTGTGCCGGACCGATGCCCCAGGCCAGAATCCCCTCGCCCATCGACGCGGTATCGACCCGGTAGTGCTTCCCCTCGAAGGTGAACGGCGTCTTCTTCCAGAAAAGCTGGACGAGTTCGAGCGATTCATCGACCAGCTCGTTCCGGGTCTTACGATCAGTCGCTTCACCGAACTCGGCGAAACCGGTATCGAGCGCGCCGAGTCCGACCGCCAAAATCACCCGGCCGTTCGAAAGCTGGTCGAGCGTCGCAGTTTCGCTGGCGATCTTCCACGGCCGCATCCGCGATATCGGAGAAAGCAGGGTGCCGAGCCTGATTCGCTCGGTGACCATCGCGGCGCCGGTCAGCGCCACCCAGGCGTCAGGACCCCAGATCATCTCGGCGATGAAAACGCCGTCCCATCCAGCCGCCTCGACCTCTTTGGACAGCTCGACGATCATCTTCGGATCGTGAACCGGAAGAACGAATCCGTACTGCATCGTGCTGATTGCCTCCATTGCGTCCCTCGATCGTCCTCGACCGAACCCGACAACGATAGGACAGGTTATTGCCAGATCGTGTCAGGTATCGCGAGCAACCCGGATCGGGGTCGTACAATGCCGGGACGATCATTCACCGATTCCGGGAAGGATGTTCCGAACCGATGACCAAACCGAACCGCCCGCCATTGACCCCCGAACTGGTCGGGGCGATGGCCGCCGCCGGTGGCAACCCGATCGCGCCCGAGGACCTGTCGGAGGTGACCGGCCTGATCGACGCGCTCTTCGAGATGGCGACCGAACTCGATCACTTCGATCTCACCGGGTACGAGCCGGAATTCACCTGGGATGCGCGCTGGGAGGAGGCGGAATGAGCCCGATCGCCTCATCCGATCTCTGCGAACTCTCCGTCGGCGAAGCGCACCGCCTGATGCGCCTCGGCGAAATCTCACCGGTCGATCTCGTTACCTCGTCCCTGGAGCGCATCGAGGCGCTGGAACCGAGTCTTCACGCCTGGGTCGAGGTGCTCGGTGACCAGGCGATCGACGCCGCCCGCGCCGCCGAATCGGCACTGCTCCGCGGCGACGATCTCGGACCGCTCCACGGCATTCCGGTGGCGGTGAAGGACATCGTCGATGTTACCGGCGTGCCGACCCGGTGCGGCTCGAAATCACGTGAGCACGCCGCTCCCGCCGCAGAGGACGCGGCGGTCGTCACCGCGCTGCGATCGGCCGGCGCGATCGTGCTCGGCAAAACGGTGACGCAGGAGTTTGCGGCCGGGGTGATCAGCCCGCCGGCCCGCAACCCCTGGGACCCGACCCGCATTCCCGGCGGCAGCTCGGGCGGTTCCGCCTCAGCGGTGGCGGCGAAGGTCTGCCCGATCGCGGTCGGCACCGACACCGGCGGCAGCATTCGCATTCCCGCCTCGGTTTGCGGCGTGGCCGGACTCAAGCCGACCTACGGCCGCGTCAGCAAGCGCGGTATCTATCCCCTCGCCTGGTCGCTCGACACCGCCGGCCCGATCGCCGACACGGTCGAGGACGCCGCTCTGATGCTGAACGTGATCCAGGGATTCGATCCGCTCGATCCGCTCAGCACGAACGAGCCCTGGCACGACGTCACCGAGGAACTCGGCCGCGACCTGAAGGGTCTCCGCATCGGTGTGGTGCGCGATCACTTCCTGCAGCGGGTGCAGGGTGATGTCGCCTCGACCTTCGAACTGATCCTGCCGACCTTCGCCGAACTCGGCGCCGAGTTGATCGACGTCAACTGGCCCGAAGCCGCCTCCGCCCGCGCCGCCGGCCTGATCATCAACCGGATCGAGGCGGTGGCGGTGCACGACGACGCCATGGCCGCCAATCCCGTGGGCTACGCCCGCGAACTGCGGCTGCGCAATCAGGCCAACCGGCTCTATCCGGCCAGCGGCTACCTTCGCGCCCAACAGGCTCGCGTTTACATCCGGGAAACGGTGGCGCGGCTCTTCAACGATCACCGGCTCGACGCGATCGTCGTTCCGACCCTCCCGGGCACGGCCGCACCGGCCGACGACACCTTCGTCACCTACGACGACGGCAGTCGCGAATCGGTCGGGTTCGCCTACACGCGGCTCTGCACCGTTTTCAATCTGACCGGCCAACCGGCCCTGAGCGTCAACGCCGGGTTCGATCGCAACGGGTTGCCGATCGGAATCACGATCGCCGGGCGGCCGTTCCAGGAAGCGCGCATCTGTCGAATCGGCCAGGCGTTCGAACAATCGGTGAAGCAGCTCGAGCGGCGACCGGCGCTGCTCGGCGACTGACGGGGATAAACGTGGATCGAGCGAGATTTGACCAATCAACCGCGGCGCGCGGCGATCAGGCGCGCCGGAATCTGGTCAGCGCACTACGTGAATGCGGTGAACTGGCCGACGCGGTCGAGCACTTCCAGGGCGACGAGCTGCTGGAAGTGCTCATCTACATCGACGGCCTGCGCTTCGTGATGGCGGAATCGAGCCAGCTGCTGCAAGGGGTCGTGCGCGGCTTCGAGCAGTAGCTGGTCCGTGACGTCGCAATCGAATGACACCGGCCAAGCGGAACCTATCCGGGTGTTTTCCCGAGACAGCAGAGACTGCGGGAGACGGCCTTGAGGCGCGCCTCGTCGACCGCGTAGTACTTCATACCACCGCGCGGCCGCACCGTCACCAGGCCCGCCCGCTCCAGCAATGAGAGGTGGCGAGAGACGGCGGACTGGGCGATACCGAGCCGGCCGACGATCTCCTGCGCGTAGAGCTCACCTTCAGCCAGCAATTCGAGGATGTGGAGGCGGTTCTGGTCGCCGAGCGCCCGCAGCGATTCAAGCAGTGAATCCTGCGCCAGCGGCGTCATGGTCGCGGTAGCCGGATCGAACGCGGCCGCCGCTTCGTTCGGGGCGTGGTTGCCGTTCGTCTGACGCGCCGGCTCCGGCACCAGGTTCCGTTGCAGGTACTCGCCCGCGTTGAAAAAGATCACGAGATCAGGTGGCACGAAGATGTAGCTGATCAGCGATCCGACGTGCAGCGACGGGCTGAATGTGACCCGTTCCACCTCGGGTAGCCACGCCGCCAGCGTCGAGGGCATCCGATTGCCGGTCAGTTCGCTGAAAGCGAGCGCGGCTCCACGACCCTCGGTGCGGGAGGCGAGCTGGGCGGCCTGAGCGAGGGTTTCGCGCCGCGCCGTGAATTCATCGCCGTAGCCGTTCTCCCAAACCCCTTCCATCAGCCCGATGGTGCGCCGCTTCAAGGTTTCGGGATCGGAGATGAGCGAGAGCACCTCATCCATGTCGGCCGTGGTCTGGCCGGGGGTGAGGAAGGTGCGCCAGCCCTCGATGTCATCATCCGCCGGGCGCGGCATCGGCGGCAGGCCGATATCCTGATGCACCCGGGCGGCGGAATGCGCCACCATGTCGAGGTAATCAGACGCCGGCAGCGACTCAAGGAACTCGACAAGTTCTTCGAACGTGGCATCGAGCCGGTCGGGACGCAGCGGGTCGAACCGCATCACCGGTTCTTCCATGTAATAGAGCATGCGACCGGAGAAGCCGTGCAGGAGATCGAGCTCAGCCCGAATCTGGGGCGGCAGTGACCGGCGCAACTGGATCAACCAGGGATCGAGACCGTTGCCGGGGACTGCCCGGTAGAGCAGCGACATCGCGGAAACGAGATCGATCGGAAGCGAGACATTGAAGCTCAGACGCAGGGCTGGCTTCCCGGCAACTAGTTCACCCACTCGATGGCCACCCCGAAACGACTATGCGCCGCTGATGATGCTCGTATCATGGTAGACGCATAGCGAAAAGCTGGTCAAACGCCGATTCCTGCCCTGAACCGCGTTTCACCACGGGGATCGTCAACCAACCGGGCGGAACCGTCAAGTCACTTCAACGCTTGAATATCCGCCCCGCGTCGCCAGCGCATCAGTTACGTTTAGTTTGCTGCGAACGTTCGAGCAGACGATCGGCCAGAGCCGTCAAATCGTCGCGGTATTGCAGTTGATCGAGCCATCGCTGCGGAATGGCTGAGGCGCCGTAGGCAGCGCCGGCGAACGCGCCTGCCACCGCGCCGGTGGTGTCGGTATCGGCGCCGAGGCTGACTGCCAGCACAACCGCCGCTTCGAGCGAATCGGTCTGTTTGAGACTCCAGAGCGCCGCTTGCAGCGTGTCGATTACGAACCCGCCCGAACGCACTTTCTCCCGGGGGAGATCGCTCGCTTTTTCGAGCGCCGATACGACCTCGGGATCGACGATGTCCGGGAGGATCACGCCCGGCAGATCGTCGATCGCACCGCCATCGAGCAGGTGCGCAAGCATGCCATTCACCGCCACCGCCGAACTCTGGCAGCGCCGATCCGCGTGCGTGATACGGGCCGTATCCCGCGAGGCGGTGATCAATCGCGCCTTGTCGGTCCGGAACCGGAGCGCCACCGGCGCGCAGCGCATCACGGCCCCGTTACCGGCGGCGTTGCCACTCGCGTAGCCCGACACGTGCGTCCCGGCTTCGCGCCAGTCGATCCCGCGCCGCAGCGCCTCGATGGCCGCCCGCGTCGTGAGGCCGATATCTTTCGGGTCGCCGTCCGCCCACGCCACGAAGCGGCGACCGATGTCCTCCATATCGACATCGTCCCGTTCCGCCAGGCTGCGGGCGATGGCCAGCGTCATCTGGGTGTCATCGGTGATCTCCCCCGGGAAGAGTTCGAGCCAGCCACCGCCGATGAAATCGCGCAGTCCGTCCGGGTGTTGGGTGGCGATATCCTCCCGCGAAAGAAACTCGACCGGTCCGCCGAGCGCGTCTCCGCACGCCAGCCCGAGCAACACTCCCCGGTACCGATCCTGAAGATCGACCATCTGTTTCCGCCCCCATCCCGAGATTCGGTCCACGCGCAATCTGGCGGTGAGCATAACAAACGGCCGGGGGATACGTTGCAGTTCCGGGGCGGGCGCGGCATGCTTGGCGGGCCGCAACCCGGCACGGCGCTACGTTCGGAAGCGAGTTCGATGAGCAGTCAGTCCACCACCTTGCCAACCACGTTCAACCTCGGTGCGCTCTTCAAGCGCCCGGAGCGACCCGGCCCGCTTTTCGGGGCGATGGCGATCTACATCGGCGCGGTCTTGCTGGCGAATCAGCTGGCGACCGAGGTCGTGCAGTTCAGCCGCGACGGGCTGAAGCTGAAGAGCGTCTACGACTTCCCGCTCGACATGGCGATCGCTCCGCAAAACGGGTTGATCGTGGTCGGCACGGTCGTCTTCGGCATCACCTTCACGCAGCGGGATCGGGTCCACCGGGCCGGTCGCGCCTGGGTCTACCTGATGCTGATCATCACCACGAT
>JADLGF010000058.1 GCA_020849415.1 Thermomicrobiales bacterium | reverse complement strand
GCGATCTCGCGGACGATATCGCCCGCCTTCACACCCCGGCCGACGACATCCTTCGTCACCATCGCGATCAGGCTCGGCGCATCGCCGATCACCGATCCGAGCACGACCACGCCGCTGCCGAGTTGATCGCGCAGGCGGTCGCCGAGCTGGCGCATGGCGTCACGCGAGTCGATCGGCACCACCGCTGCCAGCACCTTGATGCCATCGATTTCAACAACGCTATCGAGCAGGTTGCCAGCCTGGGCGCCGGCGAGGCGCCCCTGCAGGCGCTCGATCTCGCGATCGGCCGCGCGGGACTTGTCATGAATGGCGCTCACCGCGCCCGGCACCTCGCTCCAGGTGACGCGCAGATCGCGCGCCAGATCCTCGATCAGCCGCTGCTGCGAGAGCATCCGCTCGATGGCGGCGTCGCCCGTCAGCGCCTCGATGCGGCGGACGCCGGCAGCGACACTCCCCTCGGCCACGACCACGAACGGGCCGATATCACCGGTGGCGCGCACATGGGTACCGCCGCAAAGTTCGGTGCTGAAGCCGGGGATCTGAACGACGCGCACGGTGTCGCCGTACTTCTCGCCGAAGAGCGCCATCGCGCCCCCTTCGACCGCATCGGCGTACGCCTTGATGTCGGTGTCGACCGGTGTGTTGCGGGCGATTTCGGTGTTGACGATTTCAGCCACCCGGCGCACCTGATCGGCGGTCATCGCCTCGAGACTGGTGAAGTCGAAGCGGAGCCGCTCGGGCGCGACCAGCGAACCGGCCTGGTGGGTTTCCTCGCCGAGCACGATCCGGAGCGCCCTGTGGAGCAGGTGGGTGGCGGTGTGGTTGCGCCGGATCGATTGGCGGCGCGAGGCGTCGATCTCGGCCCGGGCCGATTCGCCGACCCTGACGAAGCCCTCCGCGACGGTGCCACGGTGAACGAAGAGATCGGGCGTCGGCCGGAAGGTGTCATCGATGTTGATCAGACCGGTATCGGTCCGGATCGAACCCTTGTCGCCGATCTGACCGCCCGATTCCCCGTAGAAGGGGGTGCGATTGAGAATGACCTCGATCGGCTGACCCGCCTCGGCCGATTCGACCGAGCCGTCCGGCCCGACCAGCGCCAGGATCGTGCCATCGGCCGATTCGTCGGCGTAGCCAAGGAATTCGGTTTTCTGGCCGGCGAGCGAGACGTAGAGTTCGGCGCGATTGCGGGCGGCGTCCTTGAAGGCATCGGCGCTGCGGCTGGCGGCGCGCTGCTTCTCCATCTCGGTGTCGAAGCCGGCCTGATCGACCGAGAGCCCCGCCTCCTGGGCGAGCTCGACGGTCAGATCGAACGGGAAACCGAAGGTGTCGTAGAGGCGGAAGACCTCGCGGCCCGGCACCATTGTTTCGCCGCTCTCGCGCAGTTGTGTGACGAGCGCATCGAAGCGCGCCTCGCCGGCGGTGAGGGTGCGGCCGAACGATTCCTCCTCGTGCGTGAGCACGCGCACGATCTGGCTCTGGCGTTCGTGCAGATTCGGGTGCCAGGCGCCGAACTGGCTGATGACCACGTGCGAAACCTCGGCCAGGAACGGTCCACTCAGCCCGAGCGCGCGTCCCTGCCGAATTGCGCGGCGGAGGATGCGGCGCAGGATGTAGGAGCGCCCCTCGTTGCCGGGGAGCACGCCATCGCTGATCAGGAAGGTGGCGCTGCGGGAGTGATCGGCGATGACGCGCAGGGCGCGGTCGGTCTTCTCGTCGACACCGTATTGCACATCGGCCAAACCGGCGACGGTCTGGATGATGGTTTGATAGAGGTCGGAATCGTAGATGGAATTGACCATCTGCATGACCATGGTCAGCCGCTCGAGACCCATGCCGGTGTCGACATTCGGCCGGGGCAGGGGGGTGCGGGAGCCGTCTTCATGCTGCATGAACTGCATGAAAACGTTGTTCCAGATTTCGAGGTAGCGGTTGCCGTCGCCCGGCTTTTCGTCGGGTCGTCCATCCGAAAACTCCGGACCGAGATCGAAGTAGATCTCGCTGTCAGGGCCGTTCGGACCGGTCGGGCCGACGGGACCCCACCAGTTGTCTTCCAGCCAGCCGATCCGCTCCGCCGGCACGCCGATCTCGTCGCGCCAGATGCGGAACGATTCGTCATCGTCGGTGTGGACGGTGGGGTAGAGGCGGTCGGCCGGGAGGCCCATCACTTCGGTCAGGAATTCCCAACTCCAGGCGAGCGATTCCTTTTTGAAGTAGTCGCCGATCGAGAAATTGCCCAGCATGAAGAAGAAGGTGCAGTGCGATTCGTCGCCGACTTCGTCGATGTCGACGGTGCGGAAACACTTCTGCACGGAGACGAGCCGGTTGTGCGGCGGCGTTTCCAGGCCCAGAAAGAAGGGGGTCATCTGCTGCATGCCGGCCGTGGTCAGGAGCACGGTGGGGTCGTTGTGCGGCACGAGGGAGGAGGAGGGGAGTTCGCGGTGGTTCTTGCTCTCGAAGAACTTGACGAACGCCTCACGGACCTCGTTGCCCGTCATGTACCGATGCCCGTGCGACTGAGTGCTCATGCCGGCGTAGTCCTTGTGCTGGTGCCTGATTTCGGTAATGGCAAAGTCCGCGCCCATCCGCGCCGACTAATGATAGACGGATTGTGCAAAACCGAACGACCCCGGTCTGCGGTCGAATCGGTCATGACAATTCAGGTTGGTCGCTTTCCGTGGAATATCAGGCTGAGCGGTTGTCGCCGGCACGTCGGCTTGAGGAAACAGAGGGGAGGTCGGCCAGCGCCCGGTCCACGAGGTCCGAACCCTCGGCGACGAATTCCTCGTCAGTCACATCGGAGTCATCATCGTTCCGGGCACGTACGAGGAGCAGCGTACTCACGGCATCCCGGCCAAATTCAGCGACGTTCCGTCGGAGAAAGGCGTAGACGTCTTCCTCGGTATCAAAATCACCGACCATATTGGCTGTCTGGTTTTCCCAAAGAATGTAGAAATCGCTCATGATCACGTGTCCTCATTGCGATGATAGACCCTTATCACGCATTTGAGAAGTTCCTCGGGCTCTGCCCAAAGGGTGTGGTGTCCCCGTGTTCTGGTGGTTCGTTCCCAACGAAACCGAGGATCATCTTCCGGCACTTCGAGTTCGGCGATGAACCGACACTCAGGTCGAGCCCGACTGGCCCTGAGGTTTTCGAGTCCTACCTGGACCGAGATTCCTTTCCCTAGCTCCGGATCGTTCGGAGGGCGAATCTCGATACCCAAACGGTTGTAGGAGAAGAAGTCCTCCAGAGTGGGGTGGAATCTGGCGATTAGTCGAAAGAATGTTCGTGTTGCCAAGTCAACTGGTCACGCTTCACTTCGATTGGGTGTCTGCTGGCGAATGATAATAGATGCCGAGTCGGGACACTCCTGCAAGTTCGAAACCGTTCCGACGGTCGAATCCGCAGGATTCTGGACGACTATCTGGAAACAGGCCTGACGGTCTTGGGCATGTTTCATGCATCAGAGAGGAGCAGACGCAATGGCGCGGCGGATTACGGTGAACACGTTTGTATCGCTCGATGGCGTTATGCAGGCGCCGGGTGGGCCGGATGAGGACCGCGATGGCGGCTTCGAGCATGGCGGCTGGTCGGTCGGGTACTTCAACGACGCGGTTGGCGAGGCGATCGGCGAGTGGATGTCGGCGGGCGGCGATCTGCTGCTT
>JADLGF010000057.1 GCA_020849415.1 Thermomicrobiales bacterium | reverse complement strand
TCGACGCCGCCAACGCGATCGGCGTGCCGCCGTTGCGCCGGATGACGCGGTACATCCTGCCGAACATCATCGGCACGATCATCGTGGCGGCGACGCTGTCGATCGCCTACGCCATCCTGACCGAAGCCGCGCTGAGTTACCTCGGTCTCGGCGTGCCGCTACCCGATCCGTCGTGGGGGAACATGCTGCAGAAGGGGCTGACCCGCCTCGGCACCGCGCCGTGGCTGGTGCTCTTCCCCGGACTGCTGATCTCGATCACGGTGCTCGCCTTCAACTTCGTCGGCGACGGCCTCCGCGACGCCTTCGACCCCCTGAGCAAACGCCGGTAGAGAAAGACGAACGAGGGGCGCGGGTTCACCCGCGCCCCTCGTTTGACTTTGGATTCGATTCGCTACTGGTCCGAGCCGCCGACCAGATCCCATTTGCCGTTGCGTTTCAGGGCGATGTCGAGACCGAGCTCCTCGAGCTGGGCCTGCATGTCGGCCTTGCTCTTGCGGGAACCGGGGAAGTCTTCCGCGTTCGAGACGGCCAGCAGCAGCCGGGCGGTCGCCATCGCCGAGGTTTGCAGACCGCGCAGATGCGCCTTGTCGAGCGTGTCGGCCTCGGTGTGACCCCAGCCCCGTCCCACCAGTGCCGATGAATCGTCCGGCGCGCTGATGGTGGCGGTCGGCACGCCCCGGATGGCGTACGGGTAGTGATCGGAGTGGCTGTTCAGTTCATCGGTCAGGCGCATCTTGTAGTGCGAATCCTTGATGAACTGATCGAAGAAGGGCACCAGTTCCGGCCGGCCGTGCACGGTCAGGCGTTCGGTGCCGCCCTTGCCGCTGCCGGCGCCATCCATATTCAGCACGAAGCGCAGGTTGTTGACCTGACCCTGCTCCTCGTACCACTTCGCGTTGCCCCAGGCGCCGTAGAGCCCGACCTCCTCGCCGCAGAAGAGGCAGATGCGCAGTGTGCAGCCGATCGCTTCGGCCGGCAGTTGCGCCAGTACGCGCGCGGTTTCGAGCGCCACCACCGCGCCGGCGCCGTCATCGAGCGCGCCCTGCGAGATGTCGTGACCGTCGTAGTGACCACCGAAGACGATCACCTGATCGGGATGTTTCGAACCAACGATATCGCCGACCACGTTGTAGGAAACGTTGTCCGGATTGAATTCGCCGCCGACCGTCAGCTTGACGGTGACCCTGCCCTGCCGGCGGAGTTCGCGCAGGATCGCCTGGCCGTGCTCCCAGGAGGTGCCGACGGCCGGGATCGCCGAGGGGCCACCCTGCCCGCTGCCGACGCTGCCGGATATGCGCAGGAAGCCGGGATTCTGGTTGATGTAGATCAGTCCGGCCGCGCCGGCATCGACCGCGTAGCGCAACTTGTCGGTGCGGTGCGAAAGCAACTTGCCTCGCACGCCGGCGGCGTTGGTTTCGGCGGCGATGATCGCGATCTTGCCCTTGATGGTGTCGCCGAGCTTGGCGAAATCCTCTTCCTCGCCGTTGCCGGCGTCGATCAGTTCCGATTCGAACACGCCGGTCTTCGAATAAGGAAGCGCGATGATCGAAAAGCTCTTCTGCACCGGCGAGGTGATCTCGAGTTCCTCAGAGCCGCGAGTCCAGGCGCCGAACGCCACCGGCTGCAACTGCACGTTGGTCAGCCCGTAGCTTTCGAGCTTCGCCTTCAGGAATTCCCCGGCGGCGTGCTCGCTGTCGCTACCCGCCCAGCGGGAGCCGAGCACATCGGTGAGATGCTCGAGATTCCGGTACGGCTCATCGGTGGTCCAGATTTCGCCGATGATCTGCTTCTCGTACGCCGAACTGGTCATGTGCCCCGGTTCCTCCCCACGCGCCGATCCTTCGGCCCACGAATCGAATTCACCTGCCCTGAGCTTACCAAGTGAAGAGCGCCTCCGGAGCACAGCTGCCAGTGAGGGGCGAGAACGATCGTCGGATGGCTTGTTCAGCCGGCGAGCGTCCACCGAAACTCCCTAGCGAAACAGGACGATCCGCGGTCCACACTCGCGCGGAAATGCAATAGGCACGATGTTCATGACGTTCCGTGCAATATCTATTGCATTCTGCGTCACGGTGCGATATCGTGGATTTCAAGCAAGGACGCAAACCATGATGGAGCCGGCTCCCTCGCTCGTCGATCGCATTTCAGAGCGGTTCGGAGAGATGACGCCAAAGCAGCAGCGGGTTTCACGCTACTTCGCCGACCATCCGGCCGAGGTCGCCTTCACGTCAGCGAACGAACTGGCGAAACGGCTCGAGGTTGATCCCGCCACCGTCGTGCGGTTGAGCCGGATACTCGGGTATCAGGGCTATCCCGATCTGCAACGCCACCTGCGCGCGCATTTCCCACACCACTACCCGGCGCTCACGCGGCAAGCCGGCGGCGCGATTGCGCACGAAACGATGCCGGATGTCCTTCGGCAGACCTTCGTACAGGATGCCGAGAATCTCCGGTTCGTTTCCGAGCAGATCGATGTCCAGGTGTTCGATCAGATCGTTGACCGCCTGTTGAACGCGGAACGGATTCTGGTCTTCGGCAGCGGCGTGGCGACTGGCGTCGTGTCGTTCCTTGCCAGTTCGTTCCGGACGATCGGGCTGGTGGCAACGCAGGTGACTGAAAGCGGCCTCACGCTCGTCCAGGAAACCGAACTCCTGACCGATCGCGATCTTGCTTTCGGGGTCGCCTTCTACCGCTACGTGCGCGAAACGCTGACGGCCCTCGATCGCACCCGGGAACTCGGGGTGCCGAGCGTTGTGCTGACCGACAGCCCCGTATCGCCGGCGGCGCCGTTGGCGAATTACGCCCTGGTTGCGCCGGTGGAGAGCCTCACGCACCGGATTTCACTGGTGGCGCCGATGGCGATGGTCAACGCGTTGTTGGCGGCGTGCGTCGCCCGGGGCGGCGCGCGACCGACGGAGATGCTGGAACGGATTCGCGAACAGTATCGGAAGGCCGGACTCTTGATTTACGAGTAGTGGAGTGGACGTGGGAGGAACCATGACGCGATCGATGACCACACTGTCAGCCACCGGGGCGCTCGGACACGAACCGATTCACCCCGGCTCGTTCTACGAGGGGATCAAGCGACCGCTCGATTTCATCGGCGCTGATGCCGGCAGCGGCGATAGCGCCCCCTACTTCCTCGGCGCGGACGAGCCCATGAATCCGTACGAGTGGGAGGAGCACGATCTGCAACTGCTTCTGCTCGCGGCGCGGGAGCGCAAGATCCCGATGATCATCGGCTCGGCCGGCGGAGCCGGCACGAACCGGGGCGTCGATGACTATGTCAGCATCCTGCGCACGATCGCGGAGCGGCATCGGCTCGAACCGTTCCGCGTCGCCAAGATCTACTCGGAAGTGCCGATCGATCTCCTGCGCGAACGGTTGAACTCCGAGCGCATCGAGCCGCTGGGCGCCGACGGGCCGCTTTCTCTCGAAACACTGGACAAAACCGACCGGGTGGTGGCGATGATGGGTATCGAGCCCTACCTCGCCGCATTCGATCTCGGTGTCGATGTGGTGATCGCGGGTCGCTCCTGTGATGACGCGATCTACGCCAGCCTCCCATATCGCAACGGTTTTCCCAAAGCCCTTTGCTTCCACCTCGGCAAGACGCTGGAATGCGCTTCGTTGGTCGGGACCCCGTCGATGGCCAAGGAAACGATCATCGGCACGATCACCGATCAGTACGTAGACCTCGAAGCGATGCACCCCGCCCAGCGGTGTACGCCGGAGTCAGTCGCGGGCCACTCGCTCTACGAGCGGGTTCATCCCTACACCCAGGCCTATCCCGGCGGAGTGCTGGACACCTACGAAACCACCTACGAGCAGGTGAGCGAACGCGCCACTCGCCTTTCGGGCAGCCGGTTCATCGAGGATCCCGTCTACAAGGTGAAGCTCGAGGGCGCCGGGCTCATCGGGTACCGCGCGCTCACGATCGGCGCGGTGCGCGATCCGATTGCGATCCAGAGTCTCGATTGGGTACTCGACAGCATTCGCCAGCGCACCGGCGAGCAGTACAGCCAGCTGGAAGCGGGCGTCGATTATCAGTTGCTCTTCCATCAGTACGGCAAGAACGGCGTGATGCGCGAACTCGAACCGATCCGGGAAAGCCGGGCGCACGAAATCTGCATCGTGACCGAAGTGGTGGCGCGAACGCAGGAGATCGCCGATCTCATCGCCCGCTTCACTCTCTACCGGTTGCTCTTCCCGACATTCGCCGGCCAGAAGGCGACCGCCGGCGGCATCGCCATGCTGCGGGACGAGGTGTTGCAGGGGCAGCCCTCCTACCGCTGGACGGTCGATCATTTGCTGCCGGTCAAGAATCCGCTCGACCTGTTCCGCATCGACGTCGAGGAGATTGCGCGATGACGACCACCGTTCCCCTTCACCGGATCGCCAAAACGATCCGGAGCAAGAACGCCGGTGCCCATTACTTCACCTTCGACATCATTTTTGACAATCGCGAAACCTACGAGCGCGTGAAGAAAACCGGCGTCATCACGCGCGATCTCGTGCGGGAGCTTTACGGGGTCGGGGACGAGCGGATCGCCGAGCTTGTCGAGTACGACAAGGGCAACGCGATCAAGATCACCCTGCGGCGATCAGTTTCGAGCGGCGATGTCGGGGATACCGATCTCTACGGCTGCCAGCAGTACATCCCCCTGCTCGACATTCCGATTCCATGGAGCGAGGAGACGCCCGGCTCCTGACCGGGCGACGGCATTGAATGTGCAGCCCGATGGTCGGGCCGGCACAAGGCAGGAGTGGGACCCAGAAGGAGGCAACGATGACCAGCGACAAACCCAGCTCTTTCTCAGGCCGGTCAGGCATTCCGGCGGCGATGACGCGCCGGACGTTGCTGCAAGGCGCCGCGGCGGGCGCCGGCGCGGCGGCCCTCGGCGGGCCGCTTCAGCAGGGCGTCTCCGCACAGGATTCCCCGCCGCTCATCGTGGCTCAGACGGCTGATATCGAAACACTCGATCCCCCCATGCACCGGGCGCGAGCCACCCAGAATGTGCACCAGCTGATCTACGATTCACTGGTGCATCGCGATGAGAATCTCCAGATGGTCGGGCACCTCGCCGAATCGTGGGAAGTGGTTGACGACGTTACCTACCGGTTCACGATCCGGGAGGGGGCGACCTGGCAGGATGGCTCGCCAGTGACGGCGCACGACGTCAAGTTCAGCTACGACCGTACCCTCGATCCGGCCACCCAGGCGCCGCGCGCCGGCTTGCTCGATATGGTCGAATCGACGGAAGCGGTGGATGACCGCACGGTGGAGATCACCACCAAGTTCGCCGATCCCCTGGTGATGGTGTTCCTCACCTACCACGCCATCGTGCCAATGAACCTTGTGACCGAGCAGGGCGAAGCCTTCTTCGAGCATCCGGTCGGCGCCGGGCCGTACGCGTTCGAATCCTGGCAGCTCAATGAGCAGGTCGTGCTGAAAGCGAACCCGAATTACTGGGACGGCGCGCCGCTGATCGACACCGTCATCATCCGCGCCATTCCCGATCCGGCCACGCTGGTGGCGGAACTGGAATCGGGCGGGGTCGATATCGTGCCGATCCTGCCGGCGTCTTTCTACGAGCAGGTTCAGGGCAACAGTGATCTCACCGCGCTCACCGCGCCGGGCACGGCGGTCAACTACGTCGGACTCAACACCACGATGGCGCCGTTCGACAATGTGCTGGTCCGGCAGGCGCTCAATCACGCTATCGATCGGGACACCATCATCGCCGCCCTGCTCCAGGGATTGGCGACGCCGATTTCCGGTCCCTTCTTCCCCGAGGTGCGGGGTTTCGATCCGGACGTCGCCGGGTACGCCTACGATGTGGACAAGGCGAAGGCGCTGCTCGAAGAAGCCGGCCTCGGGTCGGGCTTCGATGCGACGCTCGATACCGTGGCGGCCAACAAGGAAGTCAGCGAAGCCATGGCCGGCATGTGGCAGGAAATCGGCGTCAACGTCACGGTCAACACGATCGAACCGGGCGTCATGACGGAGCGCACCAACAGCGGGCAGAGCCAGATGTGGTTCAGCTCCTGGGGTGACTCTTCGGCCGATGCCGGCGTTACGCTCTTCCGTCATTTCCACAGCAGCCAGCGGGAACTCTTCAAGGACACCGGCTATTCGCGTGAGGACCTCGATCAGATCATCGACGAGGGCCGCGCCACGATCGATCTCGAACGGCGCGCGGAAATCTTCCGCGAAGCGCACCGAATCGTGGTCGATGATGCGCCGTGGGTCTTCCTCTGGCAGCCGACCGCTTTCGGTGCGACCCGCGCCAACGTGCAGGGATTCGTACTCCGGCCGGACGGCTATTTCTTCCTCCACAAGGTTTCGAAGGGCTAGTCGGGCTCCCTGTTCGGTCGACGACCTCATTCGTCACCGGTTACTCCGGAGCTTCCTGGCGCCGGCGGGTGGATCCACCCGCCGGCGCCATCGCGGGCGGATAGGCCGAGATGCTGAATTACCTGCTGCGGCGAATGTTCCTGCTGCTGCCCGTGATCGTCGGGATTTCGATTCTGACCTTCACCCTGATCCGCCTGATTCCGGGCGATCCGGTGGCGATCATGCTCCAGGATCAACCGCATACCGCGGAGGACCTCTCTCGCATCCGTACGCAATGGGGGCTGGACGAGCCGCTGCTCGTGCAATACGGCCGGTACGTCCGGCAGCTGGTGACGGGCGATTTCGGACGCTCGTTCATGCTGCAACAGCCCGTGCTCTCGGTGATCCTCGATCAGCTCCCGGCCACGATCGAACTCGCGGTGGTCAGTCTGGTCATCTCCCTCCTGATCGCGCTGCCGGTCGGCGTGGTTTCGGCGGTGCGGCAATACAGCCGTTTCGACCGGATCGGGACCGTCATCGCCACACTCGGCATTTCGATGCCCGGCTTCTGGATCGGGTTGATGCTGATCGTGGTCTTTTCGGTCAAGCTCGGCTGGTTACCGGCGTCAGGGCGGATCGACTACGTAGCCGGACTCGAACCGATCACCGGCTTCTACCTGCTGGATAGCCTGCTGACCGGCAACCTGAGTGCCCTGACGAGCACGCTCAAGCACCTGATCATGCCGGCCATGGTGCTCGGGAGCGCAATGGCGGCGCTGACCATGCGCATGGTGCGCTCCAGCATGCTCGAGGTCGCCAAGCAGGATTACGTGGTGAGCGCCCGGGCGAAAGGTTTGAAGGAGCGCGCCGTGATCGTGCACATGCTCCGGAACGCGCTCATTCCCACAATCACCGTCCTGGGCATGCAGATCAGCGGGTTGCTCGGCGGGGCGATCGTGATCGAGACGATCTTCGCCTGGCCCGGCACCGGCCGCCTGACCGTGCAGGCGATCAGTTCGCGGGACTACTTCCTGCTGCAGGGCATTGTCTTCTTTTTCGCCATCACCACCGTTTTCTTCAATCTGATCACCGACATCGTGTACGGCCTGGTCGATCCGCGGATTCGCTATTCGTGACATCGTCCGTCGATTCCGGGAGCACCGGCGTGGGTACTCGAGGCATCGCCACAGACGAACAGCTGCCGACGCTGGCTGATCCCGCCGTGGCGGCCGGCCGGTCGCGACGTGAAATCGTCGCCACAGCGCGCCGCCTCGCCCGGAACCGGATGGCCATGTTCGGGGCGATCGTCTATCTGGCTATCGCCCTGATGGCGCTGCTGGCGCCGGTGATCGCCCCGCACGATCCTGGCGCCCAGCAGCTGCTGGACCGGCTGAAACCACCGGCGTTGATGGCTGGTGGCAGCACCGAGCATCTGCTCGGGACCGACAATCTCGGCCGCGACATCCTGAGCCGGCTGATCTACGGCGCGCGGGTTTCGATCGTCGTCGGGCTGGTGACGGTGACGATCTGCGCGGTGTTCGGCAGCCTGCTGGGGGCAATCGGTGGATACCTCGGTGGCCGGATCGACTACCTGCTGGTGCTGCTGCTCGATATCTGGATGGCCTTTCCGTTCCTGGTCCTCGCGATCGCGATGAGCGCGGTGCTCGGCCCGGGACCGATGAACCTGATCCTGGCGCTGGTACTCAGCGGCTGGGTTGCCTATTGCCGTGTCGTTCGAGGCGAGGTGATGTCGCTCCGGGAGCGGGACTTCGTGGTGGCGGCGCGGGTGGTCGGGGTCAGCGACAGCCGCATCATCGCCCGGCACCTCGTACCCAATGTGCTCGGTCCCATTCTGGTGCTGGCGATGCTGGAGATGGCGACGGTCATCATCGCGGAAGCGGCGTTGAGCTTCCTCGGGCTCGGCGTCGGCTCGAGCATCCCGACCTGGGGAGCGATGCTCAACGATGGCCGCGCTTATCTCCGTCAGGCGTGGTGGCTGGCGACCTTCCCCGGCGTGATCATCTCGGTGCTCGTGCTCAGCATCAACTTCTTCGGAGACGGTTTGCGGGATGCGCTCGATCCCCGTTTGCGCAACCGCTAGGAGAGGACGAACGAACGTGACCGACGCGCTGCGTACCGAAATCGTCGACCTGACGGGAGCCCCGGAAGATGTCGGCCGCGCCTTCGGCCAGGCGGCCAAGGTGGCGATTCAGCGCGATGTCGCCGGTTTTCTGGAAACCGTAGCGGCGAGTGATGTGACCGGCGACGAACTGGAGCGCCGGGTTGAGTATTACCAGCGTATCGTCGGCCGGCTGGCGCCGCACTGGAACGTGGAAATGGCCGAGATCGCCCGTAACGCCGGCGTGGCCGAGGCTGACTACCTGGCTCACGTCGCGCAGAAGTACGTGATCAAGGCGCGGCCTCCCGTCGTCGAACTGCAGCACGAGTGCACCTCGTTCCTGGCGGTCGCCGGGGGTACGGCCGACGGCCGGTCGATCCTGCACAAGAACCGGGACTCCACTCCGCGACCCCAAGGTCTCTGGGTGCGCGGCATCAGCGGCACCAATCGGTATCTCGGCGGGGGCGACGCCAGCGATCATGGCGTCATCCACTTCGTCAACGAACATGGCCTGGCCGGCGCCATGAACGCCGGTTCGCCGAACAGCGACAGTGAGCCGACGGGGCTGCCGACTCCCCAGATCCTGCGGTTGATCGCCGAACGCGCCGCCAATTGCGCTGACGCCCTGGCGATCCTGGAAGAGATCGTGCGTGAGGGGTGGTACACCAACGGAACCAACGGCTCGCTCTGGTTCTTTGTCGAACCCGGGCGCGGCATGGTGGTGGAGAACACGCGTCATCACATCGATCACACCTGGATCGATGAAGCCCACGCCCGGGCGAACGACTTCTTCCTGCCGAACACACTGCCATTTACGCGCGAGGACGCCTTCACCAACACCCGGTACCTGACGGCGCAGGCCGGGGTTGAGCGGATTCGCGGACGCGTGACGGCGGCGGAATTCAACTGCCTTTCCCGCAACACGGCCAGTGAACCGCAGCGCATCTGCGGCGACCACACTCTTTCGGGCTTCACGGCCGTCATCGGCACCGACCCTGAAGCCGATTTGCCGATGGCGTGGGTGGCGCTCGGCCATCCCAACAATTCACTTTACGTGCCCTGGTTCGTTGCGGCCGAGGGTACGCCGGCGTTCGTGCTCGATGGCACGCTCTGGGACCTATCGGCCCGCCTGCACGCCGCGAACCCGCTCGGTCCGAATCCACACCTGGGCGTCGAGGCGTTCGAGAACGAGATCGATCGGGAACTTGAGCAGGTCAGAGCGCAAGCCGCGCCCGCGATGCGCGACGGTCACGTTAACGAGGCGCGCTCACTGGTGACAGAAGCGTCGGCCGGGTGGGCGCTCCGGGCCGCCGCGGCGCTGACGCGCGCGGCGACCGGAGTTGCGACCCCTGCGTGAGCCTGGAGGGCTGTTACCAGTTCGTGAACTGGCCGTCTTCGCGTTGCCAGTGGGGGGCTTCCCAGAATCCGAACTGGTTGTTCGCCACGGCGCTTTCGTCGAATTCGACCCCGAGGCCCGGCGCCGTCGGGAGCAGGTAGCGATCGCGGTCCCGCTTGAGCATGACCGGGAAGAGATCGCGCGGGTACGAATCCTCGACCCGCTGCTGGAACTCCAGCAGCGCGAAATTGTTGGTGGCAACAGCCAGGTGCACGCTGGCGGCGGTGCAGACCGGACCGAGCGGATTGTGCGGCATCAGATCGATGTAGTGGGTCTCGCACCAGCCGGCCACCTTCTTCGCTTCGGTGAAGCCACCGACGTTGCAGATATCGACCCGGCAAAAATTGAGAATCCCGCGCTCGATGTAGGGCTGGAAGGCCCACTTGCTGCTGAACTCCTCGCCGATCGCGAAGGGAACGCCGGTCATCGTGCGCAGTTGCTCATAGGCGGACGGGTCCTCGCAGCGAATCGGCTCCTCGACGAAGTGGAGGTGGATATCCTCGACCTGCCGGCAGAAGTAGGCCGCTTCGGCGACGGAGAGCCGGTGATGGAAATCGATCGAAAGACGAATGCGCGGACCGACCGCCGCACGAATCTCGTGCAGCCAGTGCACCGCCGCGTCGATCGATTCGTACGGCTCGTAGATCGCGCCGTCCTCACCGGTCCAGCCGGCGCGCTCCATGCCGGGGCCCAAGCGAAGCGCGGTCCAGCCCGCCTCGACGTGTTCGCGGGCCGTATCGACGATCGCGGGACCGTCGAGTGAACCGGGGCTGGCGAAGGCCTGGACGCTGTTGCGGGCCGCACCGCCGATCAACTGGTAGACCGGTACGTTCAGCGCTTTGCCGAGAATGTCGTAAAGCGCGATATCGATCGCGGAAATCACCGCCGCGGTGATCTTGCCACCCTCGAAATAGGCCGAGCGGTAGAGCGTCTGCCAGATGTGCTCGATCCGGAACGGATCGGCCCCGACCAGGAACTTCTCGTAGTGCTCGACCATCCCCTGCATCGCCAGTTCGCGGCCGGAGATACCCCCTTCGCCGATGCCGTAGATGCCGGCATCGGTCTCCACCTTGACGATGAAGAGATTGCGAAACCCTGATTTAACCGGAATCCCCCGCACCGCTGTGATCTTCACGCTGCTTCCCTCCGTGAACCGAACAATGGCGGCATGGTAGCGCGAACGATCGAATCAGGGGACACCCGCAAGAACCGGGCACGTGAACGTTGGGCATCGCGATCGCCTGTTGCGCCCAAACGAGTCGCGGCACAATGGTGCGCAGCAGTTCCCGGGCGTGCGGGGCGACACGTGATGAGCGAGACAATCGATTGAACGAGACAACGAACTGGTTCGATGACACTGCTCCCGATCCGGACCGATTGGCGGAGAGTGTGGCGCCGCTGGTCGAGCGTCTGCGGGAACGGATTGCGGAAGCAGGCCCGATCACCTTCGCCGAGTTCATGGGCACGGCCCTGTACGACGGCGAGCACGGGTACTACCGGCGACATGAGCGGCGGCCGGGTCGCGGTGGCGATTTCCTGACCGCGCCCGAAGCGACGCCGCTCTTCGGCATCACCCTGGCGCGGCAGATCGCCGAATGCTGGGAGCGGCTCGGATCGCCGGAGCGATTCACCATCCGCGAGTACGGCGCCGGCATCGGCGGCCTCGCCTACGACATCCTGGCCGGGTTGAGTGACGCCTCACCGGAGGCGTTCGCCGCGTCGGACTACCGCCTCGTCGATGTCAACGACGCGCAACTCGCGGGGGCGCTCGACGCGATGGCGGAAGTCGGACTCGGCGCGAAGGTTTCGGCGGAGTTGGCGGACGGCCAACCGCTCGAACCGATCACCGGCGTGGTGCTGGCGAATGAGGTGGCCGACGCCATTCCCGCCCACCGGTTCATCCAGACCGAAGATGGTGTACGGGAGATGCTGGTCGGCTGGCGAGATGGCTGGTTCGTCGATGTCGAGGGCTCGGTCTCCGAAGCCGCCGCCGCTCCACTCCAGGCCGTGCTCGAAGAGGTCGCGTTCTCGCCCGGCGATCGGTTTGAGGTCTCACCCCAAGCAGGCGCCTGGTTCGCTGAAGCGGCGAAGGGTCTGGAGCGTGGCTACGCCCTGATCATTGATTACGGATATCCCGTAGCGGAACTCTACGCCCCGTCCAGGCGGGCGGGATTGATTCGCGGCTATTTCGAACACACCGTTACTGATGAGCCTTATCGGCGGGTTGGTAGCCAGGATTTGACCACCCACGTCGATTTCACCGCGCTGGAACGGGCCGGGATGACCGCTGGTTTGACGCTGGCCGGACTCACCACCCAGGCCGATCTGCTGGCGGCGCTCGGCCTCGGCGAATTCCTCGTCGCCATGCAGCGCGATTCGGAGATGACGCTCGAACAGTACCTCGCCACCCAGGCGGCTGTTTTGCGGCTCATCGATCCGGGCGGCCTCGGCAGGTTCCGGGTGCTGGCAATGGCGAGGAATGCTCCGGTCGAACCGCCGCTGCGAGGATTCGAACCTCCGAAAGGGATCTTTTAGCCAGGATCGAGCAGCGGGAGTGCGGGTCGCTGCGCAAGGACGCGAACGCCGGCCGGTTCCCGATCGCGGATTGAACCGGGTTAAAGCCGGAGACCGGTGCGTGTCACCGGCCTCTGGCTACTCGGGAGGAGTCGGAAATGGATTCCGGCGAGATGACCGCAACGTCCAGGCGGGCGGTCCCGGTTGCTGCGGTCATCTCGAGCCCGCCGCCGGATTGGCGTTTGACCTGTGATCTTGCGATCCGGTCGTTGAGCTCTGGTCATATGATGGCCGAGGGGCCATTGCAGCCGAGTCACGATCGAGCCGGCGGCGCAACAAAATCGCAACAGTCTGTGTACCGATGACAGAAGGCCCGGCTTCGTTGGCGGTCGAATCCCTCTGCGAGACCGATTGCGCCGCGGCGTCCTGGCGTGCATGATACGAATACAAACTAACCCATGATCCTGTTACCCAGGTGATCGGGCAGCCCCGAGCGTCATCCCCGCTAACGATCGGAGCGTCACCGTGGATCGGATATCCCTGGATCGAAGAACCTTGCTCTCCCGTGTCGCCCTCGGGCTGACCGTTCCCCTGGCCTCCGGATTGCTGCTCGCTCCCGAACCGGCCGGTGCGGTGGCGATCAGCATTTCCGGGAAGGTCGACGCCGATGGCGGTGTGCTCAACATTCGCTCTGGCCCGTCGACCGCTCGCCCGATTGTCCACGAGGAACCGCACGGAGCGAGTCTCCGGCTTCTGCAAACCTCCGGTGATTGGTTCAAGGTTCAGGCGAGCGGCCGTACCGGTTGGGCTCACTCCGCCTACGTCTTCGTCAACGGCACTCCATCCAAAATGCTGCACACGGGGATTCGAACCCGACCCCGGGTGGCCCTGACCTTCGATGCCGCCAATGACGATTACCTCGCGACGAAGGTGCTCGATCTGCTCGTCCAATATCGCGTCAAGGGCAGCTTCGGTTTGACCGGAAGTTGGGCGAAGCGTCACCCGGCTCACCTCCAGAGGATGGTGAACGAGGGGCATCAGTTGATCAACCATGGATTGAACCATCTCTCGTTTACCGGGTTCTCGACCGGCGCGGCGCCGCTCAGCCCGGCCAGGCGCATCGCCCAGCTCGTTGCTACGGAAGAAGCGTTCATCTCGGTCGCCGGCAGCGGCGCAGGCGCCTATTGGCGACCGCCCTATAGCGATTACGATGACGCGGCGCTCCGGGAAGCGGGTGCGATCAAGCTGAGCCGTTGTGCCATGTATGACATCGACTCCCTCGGCTGGAACGGACTCTCCGCCGCGCAGATACGCGACCGCGTGTTGAGCCGGATCGAAAATGGCAGCATCGTCAAGTTCCACATTGGCGATGGCGCTCAGGACGGCAATGCGCTCGAAGCAATCATCACGTCGCTGCGCGCCGACGGGTATCAGTTCGGAACCGTGCGGCAAACCGTGCTGCCATCCTGATGCAATCGGGCGGCGGTTGTCGCATGATTCATTGAGCGCGTGACCAGCCTCGCCGGTCCGGATTTCGTTCAGGAGCCGCCCGTGTCCAATTCTGAATCGCTTGCCCATCGCGTGCTCGTGCCGATCGATCGATCGGAATCATCGGAGCGGGCGATTCCCTTCGCCCTGGCGCTGCTGTCGGCGGGTGATTC
>JADLGF010000056.1 GCA_020849415.1 Thermomicrobiales bacterium | reverse complement strand
CGGATGGTTTTCCGGCAGCCGCCCGCTGGCATGACGCGCATGGAAGCAATTGCACAGGCGCCCCCGGGTGTTTACCTCATGGATACGGGCGCGGCGGCGGTGCTCGGCGTACGGGGCGACCCCATCGCCCGGGACATGATCAATGCCGGCGGCGCGGTGGTGGTGAACGTCGGCAACATGCACGCCTTTGCCGCTCTCGTGAAAGGCGATCGCCTTTACGGGCTCTTCGAACATCACAGCCACGGCATGACGGCGGAGTTGCTCGATCGACTCGTCAGCCGGTTGCGACGCGGCAACCTCGATCCGGAGTCGTTCCGCTCCTCGTTCGACGGTCATGGCGCCGCCTATTCCCCCGATTACCACCGGGATGGTCCGTTCGATCGGGTCATCATCACCGGACCGAACCGGAACATCGCCCGCTCACTCGGCTGGTATGAGGCGGCGCCCTTCGGCGACATGATGTTGACCGGCTCGTTTGGGCTCATCGATGGCGTGCGCCGATTTGATGCGCTGGCGAACACCACGCGGTGATAAAGTCCCACGCCGCCCGGTGAATTACCCTTGGTGACGATTGATGAGCGCGTCTTCCAGTCCCTCATGCCATGTACCGAAGACGCGATGACCACGCAACAGGACCGTCGAGGACGCAGCGCCGTCACGGCCAGGAGGAATCACGCGGTGTCGCAACGATTCGAACGCCGGGTCAAGATCGTCACCACACTCGGGCCGGCCACAACCGGACGCGATCGGCTGCGCGAGCTTATCCTCGCGGGCGCCGACATGGTGCGCGTGAACGCCGCCCATGGCAATGACGAGGATCGCAAGATCCTGATCGAGGATGTCCGCGCCGCCGCCGCTGAACTCGGCTTGCGCGTGCCGGTGCTCTTCGATTTGCGGGGCCTGAAGATCCGCACCACCGCCATCGATTCCGCCGACGCCCACGACACGATCAGCGTGGCGCGCGGCTCGAAGGTGCAGGTGGTCGAGGGAAACGTTCCAACTCGATCAGGCGTGATCGGCATCGACATGCCCGGCCTGATCGGCTATCTCGAACCTGGCTCGCGCCTGCTGATTTCGGACGGGTTGATCGAACTCTTCGTCGAGTCGCTCGACGACAACAGCGCCTACTGCACCGTCGGCCGGGGCGGTCCGCTCCATTCACGGCAGGGGGTGACCCTGCCGGGCGCGGCGATCGAAAGCGGCTCGATGACCGAAGTCGACCTGCGCGACACCCGTTTCGCGGTGGAGCAGGGGGTGGATTACCTCGGCCTCAGCTTCATCAACGGTCCCGAAGACCTGACCAAGGCCAGGGGGATCGTTCAGTACCTCGCCCAGGGCTCGGCGCCGCAATTGATCGCCAAGATCGAGCGGCCGGCGGCGCTTGAAAACCTGACGGAATTGACCAAGACGACCGACGCCATCATGGTCGCGCGCGGTGATCTCGGCGTGCAGTTGCCGCCGGAACAGGTGCCGCGCGCCCAGAAGGCGATCATCGGCACCGCCAACGAGCTCGGCGTGCCGGTGATCACGGCGACGCAGATGCTCGAATCGATGATCAAGCAGCCGATCGCCACCCGCGCCGAAACGAGCGATGTCGCCAATGCCGTCTGGGATGGCACCGATGCGGTCATGTTGTCGGCCGAAACCGCTATCGGCGAATACCCGCTCGAGGCGGTGCAGACCATGAACCGGATCATTCTCGAAGTCGAGAAGGACGGTCCGATCCGGGGCGCCAGTTCCGCCAAACCGCTGCCGCGTTCGGACGAAGCGGCCCTGATGTTCGCCGATTCCATCGCGCGCGCGACGTTCGAACTGGCCGAGAACTCACCGACCCACCGGATCATGGTCTTCACCATGACCGGCGCTTCGGCCCGGCGGATCGCCAAGTACCGTCCGCGCAATCCCGTGATCGCCGTCACGACGAATGAGGAAACGGCCACCCGGCTCAATCTGGTCTGGGGGGTCCGCTGCGTGATGGCCGAACTGCACACCGATCCCGATACCGCCTTCCGGGCGGGCGCGAAAGCGGCGATCGCGGCGGGGCTCGCCAATCCCGGTGACTACGTATTGATCGTCGGTTCGCTGCCGATGCAGGCGCGCGCCGGTCGCACCAACCTGGTTCACGTTCGGCAGATCTAGAACGGTAGATCCCGGAGGGGATCGATGCCGGCCTGGCCGCGATCCTCGATCGCCAGTTCCGCCATGCGGGTGAGCAGGGCGTCGTCCGAAACGTCGTCGGCATAGAAACCGAAGCGGGCGACCGCATTCGCCAGAATCGGACCGGGAATCAGCAGTTCACCGTCCCGGTTCAGCTTGCCGATCACGGCAAAGCGATCATCGTCGTCCGGCAATGACCGCACGAATGCCACCAACTGATCGAGCCGCGCCGCCGCCTGCCCGTGGCGCGGTTCCCACGATTCCTCGAGGGCGCGTCGCCGCCGCCAATCCGCGACAGATTCCAGGTACTGGGCGATGATTGTGGCGTAAGACGATTCCACGGCGACCTCCAAATCGCCCCAATCGTAACGGCATCTTCGTGAATCTGGAGCACCTCATGAGCGATTCCCCGATCAGCTTCGATCCGACCGTCGTCTGGGACCGCATCGAATCTTTGGCGCGACACGGCAAGCACGGTGAAACCGGCGTGGCGCGCGCGGTCTACACCCCGGAATGGCGCGCGGCCGTTGATGAAGTGATGGCCTGGTGCGATTCGGTTGGGCTGGAGACCCGGCTCGATGCGGTTGGCAACGTTTGGGGAGTTCTGAAGGGAACTGACCCGAGCCTGAAGAGCATCGTCACCGGCTCTCACATCGACTCCCAGCTGCCGGGAGGACGTTTCGACGGCATCCTCGGCGTGATCGGCGGCGTGTTCGCGCTCGGTGCGCTCAAGGAGCGTTACGGCGCGCCGACGCAGACGCTTGAAGTCCTGGCATTCTGTGAAGAGGAATCGAGCCGCTTCCCGAACACCGGTTTCTGGGGATCGCGCGCCATTACCGGCCTGACGACCGAAGCGGACCTGACGAACGTCGTCAGCTTCTCCGGTGAGCCGATCGGCGAGGTCATGGCGGCGGCCGGGTTCGATCCGGCCCGGATTCCCGAGGCCGCCCGTACCGACATCGAAGCGTTCGTTGAGTTCCACATCGAACAGGGACCGCTGCTCGAAGCGGAGGGCTTGCCGGTCGGCGTCGTTTCGGCGATCACCGGCATCCGCCACTACACCGTCTCGGTTACCGGCAAGTCGAACCACGCCGGGGCCTTTCCGATGGATCTGCGTCTCGATCCGATGGCCGGCGCCGCCGAGATGATCTCGAACGTGATCAACCGCGCGAACGAGTGGGGCCGACC
Organism: Thermomicrobiales bacterium; assembly: GCA_020849415.1. Classification (GTDB taxonomy): domain Bacteria; phylum Chloroflexota; class Chloroflexia; order Thermomicrobiales; family UBA6265; genus JADLGF01. The sequence goes on along the minus strand of JADLGF010000056.1, from coordinate 3,416 downwards.
GGCCGTGACCACGGTCGGTCGGATTGCCGCTGATCCGAACTTCCCGGCGATCGTGCCGGAACGAGTCGATTTCATGATCGATGCTCGCCACCCCGATCCGGCGAAACGGCTCGAACTCTACGCCGCGCACGAAGCCGCTCTTCAGGAGATCGCGGCGCGGCGAGGGTTGACCATCGAGCTGTCCAATCTCATGGAGCATCACCCGTTCGTCTGCGATCCGGCCCTCGTCGCCAATTTCGAGCAGGCGGCGCGCACCGTGAACGCACCGTTCCAGACGATGACGAGCGGCGCGGTCCACGACACCCAGCAGATGGGCCGGATTGCCAAAGGCGTGATGCTTTTCGTGCGCAGCAAGGACGGCCGGAGCCATACGCCGGCCGAGTACACCTCGCCCGAAGATGCCGCCCTCGGCATCGAAGTGCTGACAGAAGGGCTGCGCACACTCGCCTACCGGTGAGTGAACCGATCGTCCATCCGCAAATAATCCCGCTTGACGAAGTCGCCCTCTTCGTCAAAGATGATTACAGATGCGCAATTTAGTCATGGTCCAAACGGTTTTTTGACCGCGACCGGCTGTTCAGCGAGTCGTGCCAGCGCCGGTTCCCGCCGGACGGGACCGGCATTGGCGAAGGGGTGGATCGGCGCATCGTGGTTCTTCAGGGTACGGGCCGGAGCTTCCGGTCCGGTAGCGCAGAGAGGGCACGTGATGGACGACAACCGCGAACTGCTGCGAATGGTCGAGAAACTCGGTGGCAAGTCGATCTCCCGGCGTGAGCTAACCAAACGAGGCGCCGCCATTGGCCTCGGCGCTTCGGCGATGGCAGCCGGACTGACGACGATCAGCGGCAAGCAGCGAGCGAACGCCGCCGCGCTGCGCAACGCACTGCGCCAGAATGCCGGCGAAGGCACCCGCGGCGGCACCCTGCGCGTCGCGATCATCGGCGAGCCGCCGACCCTCGATCAGCACCAGACCACCGCTGAGATCACCGCGATCATCAGCTACTGCATGTTCGAAGGACTCTTCACCTACGATTCGGGCTACCTCGCCGTACCGGAGCTCCTGGAGAGCTACACGGTCTCCGACGATAAGCTGACCTGGAACATGACCCTTCGCTCCGGCGTTCCGTTCCACGACGGCTCGATCCTGACCTCCGCCGATGCCGTCGCGTCGGTCGAGCGCTGGGGCCAGATTTCCGGCGTCGGCAAGCGGCTGCTCGAGGCGACCGAATCGATCACCGCCGTCGACGATCTCAACATCGAATGGAAGCTGACCAAGCCGTACGGCACGCTCGCCGTGGCGCTGGCCCACAACACCCAGGGCTGCATCATCTTCCAGAAGTCATTCCTCGATCAGCACTCGCTCGATCCGATCCAGGATGGCTACATCGGCACTGGCCCGTACAAGCTGGTCGATCGCCAGATCGATGCCTACCTCCGCTTCGAACGCTTCGAGGATTACGCTATCAGCCCCAACCCGACGGATGGCTACGCAGGCGCGAAGCATGCCTGGGCCGATGTGATCGAGTTCATTCCGGTTCCGGATGAAGCGGCCCGTGTGGCCGGCTTGCAGGCGGGCGACTATCACATCGCGATGGATGTCGGAAACGACCAGTATCCGATCCTGAGCGATTTCCCCGGCATCGTTGCGGAGATTCGCCGACCGACCAACTGGGACGTCTTCTTCCTCAACTGGCAAAGCCCGCTCTTCTCGAACCTGGCGCTCCGCGAAGCGGTGCAGGCGGCGTTCGACATGGAGCCGATGCTGCTCAACGGCCGCGGTTCGCAGGAGTTCCTGCGGCTCGATCCGGGCCTGATGATGCAGGAGTCCCCCTGGTACACCGATGCCGGCATCGAGCGCTACAACATGAAGGATCCCGATCTCGCCAAGGCCAAGATGGAAGAGGCCGGTTACGACGGCACGCCGATCCGGTGGATGACCACCCAGGAATACTCCTACATGTACGGCGAGGCGATCGTCGGCGCGCAGCAGCTCGAGGAAGTCGGCTTCAAGGTCGATCTCCAGGTGATGGACTGGGCGACCGTGGTCCAGCGCCGCGCGATCCCTGAGGAGTGGGACATCTTTGGCACTGGCCACGGCTTCGTGCCCGATCCGAGCCAGGTCAGCTACGTCGGCCAGATGAACATCTACCCCGGTTGGTGGAATTCGGAAGAGAGCCTCGCGCTCTCCGCGCAACTCCTCTCCGAGACCGAGTTCGAGGATCGGAAACCGATCTGGGACCAGATCCAGGCCAACGCCTACACCGAGATTCCGGCGCTCAAGCTCGGCGATTCCTCCACCTGCTCCTTCTATTCCGAGCAAATCGGCGGTTGGGTCGAGCAGATCGAGCGGGGTGTTCCGTACTGGAACCTCTGGCTCAACAGCTAACACCCGACAGGAGCGAAAACCATCGGGGAGCGGCGCATGTCGCTCCCCGATTCGGGTGCTGAAACGGGGCAATCGCAGAATCGTTCAGGGGCGCCATGGCTGCGTACATCATTCGCCGGCTGATATCGCTGATTCCCGTGCTGCTGATCGTGGGCGTCATTGTCTTCGGCATCGTGCACTTCACGCCGGGGGATCCCGCCGCGGTGATGGCGGGCCAGAGTGGCACGCCGGAGCAGATCGAGCGAATCCGGCAATCGATGGGGCTCGACCGACCCCTTTCCGAGCAATTCATCGATTGGTTCACCGGCATACTGCGGCTCGATTTCGGCGAGTCGATCTTTCTCGGAATGTCCGTCACCGACGCGATCGTGGAGCGCGCGCAGCCGACGCTGCTCCTGACGACGTACGCGCTGATGGTGCAAATGATGATCGGCATTCCGGCCGGCGTGATCGCGGCCGTCAAGCGCAATTCGCTGCTCGATCGCCTGCTCATGGTTGTTTCGATCAGCGGCGCCGCGATCCCGACCTTCTTTCTGGGTATCTTGCTGATTCTCTTCTTTTCCGTGCGTTTGCGGTGGCTCCCCAGCGGCGGATATGTGCCGCTCACCGAGGATCCGATCCAGCACTGGAAAGCAATGATCATGCCCGCGTTCGCGCTCGGGTTCTCCAGCGCGGCGTTACTGGCGAGAATGGTGCGCTCCACCATGCTGGAAGTGCTGCGTGAGGATTACGTGCGCACCGCCTTCGCCAAGGGCATCGCCCAGCGGCAAGTTGTGGTACGGCACGCCTTGCGCAATGCGCTTATCCCGGTGATCACCGTCATCGGCGCGTCGATGGGCGCGCTCCTCGGCGGCGCGGTGGTGACCGAACTCGTCTTCACCATTCCGGGCATGGGCCGGCTGGTGGTGCAGAGCATCGCCCGCCGTGATTTCCCGGTGATTCAGGGCGCGGTGATGATCATCGCCGGCATCTACGTGCTCGTGAACCTGCTGGTCGATATCCTCTACGTCTACATCGATCCGAGGGTCCG
>JADLGF010000055.1 GCA_020849415.1 Thermomicrobiales bacterium | reverse complement strand
GTCACGACGTTATCGATCGTGGAGTATTGCTTGAGCGCGGAGATGATGCCGACCGGCAACGCGATCAGCAATCCGAGCAGCAGCGAAATCCCCTGCAGCTGCACCGTGCTCCAGAAGCGCTCGCCGATCAACTGCAACACGGGGGTGCGGTTGAAGGTGTAGGCGGTGCCGAAATCGCCCTGCAGCAGGTTTCCCACCCAGCGGACGTACTGCACCGGGAGCGGGTCATCCAGGCCGAGATTCTTGCGGGCCTGTTCCACGTACTGCGGGTTCGAGGCGGCCTGTTCGCCCATCATCGCCAGCACCGGATCGCCCGGCGCCGCCTGGATGAGGGTGAACATGATCAGGCTCAGGCCCAGCAGGAGCGGAATCAACATGAGGACGCGCCGCGCCATGTAGGCCCATACGCCGCTGCTCATTCGTCAATCCCTCCAGTCAATTCCGGGCGACCAGCCAATCACCCCGCTTCACACATCGGTTCAGGATCGAAACACCCGCGCGCCGTGACCGGCGCGCGGGTGAGTGCCGTTCTACGCCAGAACGAAATCTTCGAGCGTATTGAAGACGCCTTGCGTCAGGTTGCTGCCGGTCCAACCCGTGTACTTCTTGTGTACGGCGTGCAGGAACGGCCGGTACCAGGCGAAGAAGAAGGGCGAATCGTCCACGATGATCGCCTGAATCTGCTTGTACAGGTCCTTGGCAACCTCGGGATCGAGTTCCTGCTTCGCCTGAACGAGCAATTCATCGAGCTCGGGATTACTGTACCCCATGTAATTCCCCGAGGCGTCGCTGCGGAACTGCTCGTAGAGCTGGCCCGGATCAACCGTGGCGCCGGCGAAGTCGACCCCGCTGACATCGTAATCGCGGTTCACCGTGGTCGCTTCAACCAGCGTGGTGTATTCGATCACCTCGGGCACCACGGTGATGCCGATCTCCGCCAGCGCCTGCTGGGTGAGCACCAGCCAGTCCTCGCGCAGCACGTTCCCCTGGTTCACATTGAAGCGAATCTCGGTCCCTTCCGGGAAGCCGACCGAATCGAGCAGCGCCTTGGCCGCCGCCGGATCGTAGGCGAGCGGCTGCAGTTCCGTGTCGAACGCCCAGGAATCGGGCGCGATCGGCCCGACGCCCGCCCTGCCGAGTCCGAGCAGCGAATCGGCGGCGTACTGCTCCACCGGGATCGCCTTGGCGATCGCCTGGCGCACTTCCTTCTTCGCCAGCCACTCGTTCGTGCAGTTGAACATCCAGCCGTTCGGCGAGTTGAACGGCGGGGTGAGGATCTCGAGATCGGGATTCTCCTCCAGCTGTTCCTTCAGCGTCGGGGCCGGGTAGACCGAGCCTTCGATTTCGTTGCTCTGCAGGGCGAGCACGAGCGAGGTGCTGTCGGCGATCACCCGGTGGATGAAGCCATCGAGCCCCGGCTTGCCTTCCTGGTAGTAGTGCTCGTTCTTGCGGGCGACGAAATCGCCGCCGTTCGACCAGCTCTCGAAGACGAACGGGCCGGCGCCGACCGGATTGAGGAACCACGGATCATCAACGAGGCTCTTGCCCTCGAGCGCCGCCTTCGGCGGGACGTAGAGGTCCATGAGGCTGATCACAAAGGAGGCATCCGGCACCGCCAGCGTGATCTTGATCGTCTTGGCGTCGATCACCTCGACTCCGGAAACACTCTCGGCCGAACCGTCCGCGTATTCCTGCGCGCCGGCGATCGAAAGGAACCGCGTCTGGCGCGGCGAGGCGGTGCTGGTGGCAAGGTGACCGTGAATCGCGAAGGCAACATCATCCGCGGTCACATCGGTGCCATCGGAGAATGTCGCGTTTTCGTGGATCGAGAAGGTGTAGCTGAGCCCGTCGATCGTCCAGTCGGCGGCGAGGCCCGGGCCGGGCACCGGCTGGATCGTCGCCGGATCCATGCGCACGAACGCTTCGAAGATCATCTTGCAGCGCCAATCGCCTTCCGATTCGTTGGTCAGGAAGGGATTGATCGACTGCGCCTCTCCGAGCGTGCCGATGATGATGACATTATCGCCCTCCTGGAACCCGGCCTTGAGCAAATCGCTCGTGCCGGCCGGAGCGCCGAAAACACTCTTTCCCGGCCGCAGCGCGAGGGCGGCCGCGGTAGCGGCGGCGCCTCCGAGCAGATGCCGGCGATCGATCGAAAACTGATCTTTGTGCGTCACGACTGAACCTGTCCCTTCTGAAAAGCACGGATTGAAACGCGAATGACCGGCACAGGTGATCGGGGCCCGATGCGTTTCCGTCCGTTCGAAATCTGCTGCTGTGCCGCGTATTGCCCGCAACATACCGCCCGGTAAAGACGCGTGTCAAACCTCGAGCGACGTAACCGGCCGATCGGCGCCAAACGCAGCACGGCCCGCGCTCCAGAATGACCGGAGGCGGGCCGTGCTGTTCGCGGTGAATGGCGAGCGTTACTCGGCGAGGCGAATATCTTCCAGCGAGTGGAAGAGGAACTGCTCGAGGTTGCTCGGCGTGTAGCCGGTGAACTTCTTGTT